>NZ_CP011029.1:0-300000 GCF_002221525.1 Pseudoalteromonas espejiana DSM 9414
TATTTAACCACCTTTAAACTTCTTTATTTATACTAAGCAATATTAATGGTGTAAAAATAATTTTGAATGTCTTCTAAATAAAATGCATGTCGTCATAAATAGTTGTTTACAGCTAATATAATGGACATTATACTTACTGCCTAACTTTGAGGAAGAAAGTATGTCTATCAATAATAACGCGTTAAGTACTTACCGGCTTTTAAAAGCAACTGCCGAAGTTGCTGAAAAATCACTAAAAGGACGTATACAACATTACCGCGCTCATCTTAAATCAGAAGAAAAAGAATTAAGAACCTACACTCAAAAAGCGGCTGCAGATTTACTTGGTTGTAATAATCGTACCTTAAAACGCCGTCATGACAATGGTGACTTTGACGATCTTAATATTAAACGTGGTGCTAATGGTCACTATGCTTACACCTTAGTTAATATTTTTGCCATGGCTGATATTATGGATATTCAGCCAGATCATCGCACTACTAACGATAAACTTCAGGTTATTGTTATTAATTCATTAAAAGGCGGGTGTGGTAAAACAACTAGTATGGTTAATATTGCAGCGGCTTTAGCTACAACTAACATTAAACGTTATCGCATTGGTATTATTGACTTAGACCCTCAAGGTTCTTCATCTAGCTTTTTTCCTTCAAACGATCACGACCCTGTAACTGTGGGTGATTTAATGCGTGATTGTATTGACCTTGATGAAGGTGAAACCTGGCCAGAATTTGTCTCAAGCGCTTTTGTAACTACTCACATTCCCAATATTCGTGTTTTACCATCAGGCATGGATGATTTTTACTTTGAGCATGAAACAGCAACGCTTTTAAAAGACACCTCAAATTATGAGCAAACTCGTCATTATCATAAGTTATTAGAAAAAGTTATTGAGCCTGTAAAAGACGAGTTTGATATTATACTTATTGATACAGCACCTACTCTTAACTTTATGTTTTATAATGCTTTAATGGCATCAACAGCTATGCTTATACCGGTTCATCCGGAAGCGGTAGACTTTGATGCTAACAACAAATATTTAAAGCGTTTAGGTGAGATTTACCACACTGTTGCAGCACTTGGCCACGATGGTTGGGACTTTATGCAATTTTTAGTTACCAACTATGTTAAAGGTAACCACTCTCAGCGCGATATTGTTAAAGATGTACGTAGTGCCTTTGGCCGCCAAGTAATGAGCTACCCTATAAATCACAGCTCTGCCATTACAGCGAGTTCTTCGTCTTTTAATACTATATTTGATCAAAAAGCATCCGACAGTTTAGCAAGTCGTGAATCGCTTTTACGTGCTCAAGAAAATATTAAAGATGTGGTTGATGAGCTAGAAATGCTCATTCGATCTAACTGGGAATCTACCCAATCATCATTAAATAATACTAAGTAAGGATGTTACATAAAAATGGCTACAAAACGTAAAAACGACACCCGCTTAGATCCATTTGCAACGGCTGTAGGAAACAGCAGCCTTGATGCGTTATTAGAACAAGCTAATGCGGGCGATGTAATAAGAATGCCAGCACCTAGCGATCCAACACGCGAAATTACGCTAGTGTGTAAAGTAATTGCTCATGCAGATATTGAATCTAGCACCACGGTTTACGGTAAAAACCGCCGTGTGCAATCGCTATTAAACGAAAAGTCAGTATCTGACATATTACCTGCAATTAGCGAAGATGGCCGTAATCAGCACCCTGCATTACTTTGGGATCAAGGAAATACTAGCTTAGTGCTTGCAGGTTCACGCAGACGTAAAGCCTGTATTTTAGCTAATGCCGATTATCTTGTTTTAAGCTCTCCTGATTTTACAGACGAAGACGCTAAAATATTAGCTGTATCGTCAGATCAATACATTGCCCCTAGTTTGTGGGAATTAGGCCAAGCTTACCAACACACTAAAAACGAGCTAATTGAGCAAGGTAAAAAGGGTTCTTATCGCGAAATATCAGCTATTGAGGGCGTTTCGCATACGGCAGTTGCTGATGCAATTAAAGCGTACGAGCAAATTCCTGCCGATGTAATTTCACTTTATCCAACAGCTAACCATGTGGGTAGAGAAGTTGCTAAAAAGCTTGTTAGCGCAAAGGAGCGCGACGAACAGGCATTTAATAACCTAGTTGCTGCGCTTCACTCTGATGACGAGATAAACGCTATAGCAAGCGATGACAAACGTGCTATGGCCATTACAAGACGTTTAACGGCAGAGCCACAAGCCGCTGCTAAGCGTGAAGCCGTGCTAGAAAACGAGTTTATTAGCGTACAACGCAACCTAAAGAGCGGTGATGTTTCAATTAAAATTGATAACAAAGTAATGACCGACAAACGTTTAGAGCAACTTACAAAGCTTTTAAATGCGTTTAATTAATTTTACTACTGCTTAGTAAAATAATGATCCAAAGCCGCTTTTAGCTTAGTTAAATACTGATCTAAGGGCGGCCTTACTTAGTAAAAACGTGATCTGTTTTATCAAAATATCCCTCAATTAACTCATTCCTACCTATATAGATCAAAGTTTTACTAACTTAATCTGTAATATAAGCCGTTTTTTAGTTTTAAACGTATTTGTTAGTAAAAAACTGATCTGTAATGCCCCTGTATTGTTAATAAAATGTTTTAATAGTATGCATTTACCGTGTGTTTATGATGTAACTTACCTATTGTTCCTTTATTTTTATCTATAAACCGATTTTTTACTAAGCTAGCAGCTCCAACCAGTTTATATAACGGTAATATTGCTTTTGCTACGTGCAGTTAAAGAATATACTGGCAGAATTATTTTAAAAATTTAATGCTTAGAGTGACATGTCTGCTAACTTATCAAAAAATGATTTACTGGCTATTTTTGAAGAAATAAAAAATGAGCAGGCAACTTTGTTTCCTCTTTCTGAGCGTTTTATTAAAAAACTGTTTAGACCCAATGTGCTCGATAAGGGTAAAGAATATTATAAAAATGGCCAAATCAGCTGGTTAGAACACAGCAGTGATTTTTCGGTTATTGATTCCACCGTTCAAGGCGATAGCGGATCATCATTTAACCAACGTATTGAGATCAATAAAATACCAACTGGTTATTCGGTAGATACCCACTGTACATGTAACGCTAAAACTAAGTGTCGCCACTTAGCTGCTATTTTGTTTAAACTTAAAATAGAGCACTCGGGTGAATACGGTGAAGACTACTTTATTAACGACTGGTTTAGCGAGCTTGCAGCCCTAAAAAGTGTTAATTCGAACCCACCCTCGCAAGTACTTTTGTTTGTACTTGATATAGAAAACAATAAAGTTTTTTTAACCCCAAAAATAGCCAACTATGATAAAAATAATAACTACACGTTGGGTCGTAATTTAACTGAGCAGCAATTAAATAGCTTTGTAACACCTAACGATTTACTCGAGAGCGACTTTAGATTGTTCAGTTGGATACGCTCTCAAAATGCAGTCGGAAATATTGAGTTAAAAGGACAATGGGGCTTTAGTGCACTGCAGCAACTTATAGCAACCGAACGATTATTTTTACAACGCTCTCGTGTTGCTATAAAAGCCCAAACAGGCCAGGCACTTAGTTTTAATTGGCAGCAGCAAAACGAATTATCGCAGCTTATAATAGAACTTGAGCACAGTAAAAATTGGGCGCTCATTAAAACTACCCCCCCTGCTTATTTAGATCTTGAGCATTTTAAAGTGGGCCGTATCCGCACTCAACTTAGTGCCGACGAAATAGCTCATTTACAATCAATACCGGCATTGCACGACGCAAACTTTGACCGTATTTATAAGCAACTTGCTGATAACTTTGGTGCCGGTGTTATTCCTCATCCAAACAACGAGCAAGCTGTTATAAAGCAGCTTGGCAATGCTGTTTTAAAAGTAACAATGGCTGAGCAAGAGCTTAAGTTATCGTTATTGTTTAAATATAAAAATAAAAACTATTTAGCTGGTTCTGCGCCTGCTAATTTAATTAATAGTGCATTTGAAAATACCGTAACCAATGAGTTAGTAAATTTGGGTTTTGAGTTTTGTAAAGGGGGTTTACAAAGCGAGTTTGTATTTAATAAACAATCACCTATCCACTTACACTGGTTAGTTTATGAAGTATTTCCTGCGTTTAAAAAACGCGGTTGGCAGGTTAGCCAAACTAAAGTAAATATTGCAGATCCGCAAGGCGTTGTAACGCTCGATGTAAACCGAGCTGCTGGACATCAAATGCATTGCAAAGTACATTTAAGTGATGCCAAAGCAAGTGCCTTATTTAATACTGATGATGCTGTTTATCAGTCGTTAAATCGCCAAAGTGAATTGTTTTATTACTACCCGGTTGGGCGTCAATTTGGGGTTATTAGTAAAGAGGCTATTAATTTACTAAACGAATTTAAACAACGCTTTGAGTTTGTAAAAACTCGCGATGAATTTAATATTCCTCTTTCTTATTTACCTGAACTGGTAAAACACACTGCTGTAAATATTACGCTTCATGATGAATCGTTAGAGCGCTACCTTAATGAATTAAATACCACTGAGCATGCTATGCCTGCGGTTGCTTTACATGGTTTAAACGACTCAGTAACGCTTCGAGACTATCAGCAGCAAGGGGTTGATTGGTTAAGCTTTTTAAAGCGCCATCAATTAGGCGGCATACTGGCAGACGATATGGGCTTGGGTAAAACACTGCAAGTTATTGCCTTTTTAGCCAGTAGCTTTAACCGCCCCCAAGCAGGCCCTACTCTTATAGTATGCCCTACCAGTTTGGTAAGTAACTGGCAAAACGAAATAACAAAATTTGCAAAAAGCCTTAAAGTCACCACTATTTTTGGCTCGCAACGTAATGAGCCATTACAGCATTTAGCGCAAGCACAGTGTATTTTAACTACCTATCCGCTTTTAAAGCGCGATATTGCTTATTACTCTCCGCTTTATTTTGAAAATATTATTTTAGATGAAGCGCAATATATTAAAAACGACACAGCTCAGGTTTCGCGCCTAGTTAAACGTTTAAACGCCGATTTTAAGTTATGCTTAAGTGGCACCCCAATCGAAAATAACTTGTTTGAGCTTAAATCGTTACTCGACTTTGCCATGCCCTCGTTATTAGGCTCGCAGGCTCACTTTAAACAGCATTTTCAAACGCCTATTGAACGCGAGGCCGACTCAGAGCGAGCAGAACAATTAAAAGCGCTTATAATGCCGTTTATTCTGCGCCGCACCAAAGCGCAAGTAGCACAAGAACTACCGCAAAAAACCGAGTTATTAAAAGAGTTTGAGTTTGAGCCTAAACAAAAAGAAATGTACCAAGGCATAACTCGTGCGCTCGAAGAAAAGCTCATAGATTTATTTGCTGAACAAGGCGCACAAAAAAGTAAACTCGCATTTTTAGAGGCGCTTTTAAAGCTAAGGCAAATTTGTTGCCACCCTAAATTAATTGAGCCAGAAACCCAAGCAAGCTCTGCAAAATTAGAGTGGCTGTCTACTCACTTACCGTTAATGCTTAGCCTTGGACGTAAGGTTATTATTTTTAGCCAATTTACCTCTGCGCTTGATTTAATTGCAGCGCGCTTAAACGAAATAAACATAAACTTTAGTATGCTCACAGGGCAAACACGCCATCGAGACAAAGTTATAGATGAATTTACCAGTGGCAAAACATCGGTATTTTTAATTAGTTTAAAAGCGGGAGGCACTGGCCTTAACTTAACCCAAGCCGATACGGTTATTCACTTTGATCCATGGTGGAACCCCGCTGTAGAAAAGCAAGCGACCGATCGTGCGTACCGTATAGGTCAAACAAACCCTGTGTTTGTGTATAAGCTAATAATGAGCAACTCAATTGAGCAAAAAGTATTTAAAATGCAGCAAGATAAACAAGCCTTGGTTGATGCATTATTTACCGATAAATCAATGAGCTTCACATCGTTTGATGAACAACAAATGCTATCACTTATAAAAAGTTAAATTTTTAAATAAACAGTTGAACTAATTTAATATGAGAGCGTCTACTATTATGCTTGTTGATTAATTGCAGTTAACACAAGCTTCATGTTGATTTCCCTGATTGGTTACTAAATTTAGTAATGATTAAGCCAGCCCTTTTAAGCTGGCTTTTTTTATGCCTAAAATTAATTTTTATAAATATTTAGCGGTTTATTGGAACTTAATTTAATTGCGGGCGTCTACTATTATGCTTGTTGTTTAATTGCAGTTAACACAAGCTTCATGTTGATTTCCCTGATTGATTACTAAATTTAGTAATGATTGAGCCAGCCCTTTTTAAGCTGGCTTTTTTTATGCCCAAAATTAATTTTTATAAATATTTATAGGTTTATTGGAACTTAATTAAATTGCGGGCGTCTACTATTATGCTTGTTGATTAATTGCAGTTAACACAAGCTTCATGTTGATTTACCCCGTTTAATTACTAAATTTAGTAATGATTGAGCCAGCCCTTTTTAAGCTGGCTTTTTTTATGCCCAAAATTAATTTTTATAAATATTTATAGGTTATTGGAACTTAACTTAATTGCGGGCGTCTACTATTATGCTTGTTGATTAATTGCAGTTAATACAAGTTTCATGTTGATTACCCTGATTGGTTACTAAATTTAGTAATGATTGAGCCAGCCCTTTTAAGCTGGCTTTTTTTATGCCTGTATTTCTCCCCTACCCCACACGATACTTATTCGTTATGATGGCATGTCTCTAAATTTTATAAGTTTATTTTATGTTTACTCAGCTACTAACTCATATTGATTGGCTAAGCGCTAGTGTCGGTGTTGCATCGGGTCTTGTGTTGTATGGCCTGGTGTCGTTACCTTCTCGCAATAAATTAAAACAACAAGTAAGCGAGCAACAACAGCAGTTATCGTTATTACAAAACCAGTATGACAACAAACAGCAACAATACAGCGAGCTAATAGATGAGCACGAGCTACTTGAGCAAACTCATCAAGAGCAACGCGACGAAGCCCAGCATTTTAAAACCCGCTTTAGCGAGCAAGAAAAACAAAGCGTTCAATACAACCATTTTTGGCGTAAAGCCGAAAGCGAACTAACAGCCCTGCGTGATCAATATAACCAGCGAGATGTAGAGCTTAATACTATGCGCACCACGCTTGAGCAAAAACAGCAAAACTTTACCGAGCAACTCGCGCAAATAGAGCAAAGTAAAAATGTGCTTAAAAAAGAGTTTGAAAACCTCGCTAATAAAATCTTAGAAGAAAAATCGCAAAGTTTTAAAACCCTAAATCAAGAAAGCATTGAGCAACTATTAAAACCAGTACAAGGGGAGCTAAAAGGCTTTAGAGATAAAATGGAATCTATTCACGTTGAAGATTTAAAACAACGTGCAGCCCTTAAAACTGAGCTATTGCATCTACAAGCCAAAAGCCAAGCTATTACCGAGCAAGCCGATAAGCTCAGTAATGCACTGCAAGGGCAAAAAAAGACCCAAGGTAATTGGGGCGAATTGATGCTCGAAAACGTACTCGACAGCGCAGGCCTGCGTGCGGGTAGCGACTACAAACGCGAAGTATCGTTTAACACCGAAGATGGCCGACTGCGCCCCGACGTAGTTGTGTATTTACCACAGGGGCGCCACTTAGTGATTGACGCTAAAACATCGCTAAATGCCTATACCCGTTACGTTAATGCCGAAAACGAATTAGAGGCTAGCCAAGCAATTAAAGAGCATGTAAATGCCGTTACATCGCGTATTAGCGAACTTGCGAGTAAATCGTACGATCGACTCCCTGGTATCAATTCACCTGAAGTGGTTATTATGTTTGTCCCTATTGAGTCTGCATTTGTAGAGGCGCTTAAATACCAAAGCGATATTTACCAACAAGCCATCGAAAAAAATATTTTAGTTGCTACGCCAACCACCCTACTTACCAGCTTAAATATTGTTAAACAGCTGTGGCGCTTTGAAGAGCAAACTAAATATTCTAAAGAGCTGGCAAATCGTGCCGAGCGTTTTTACAACAAGCTCAATGGCTTTTTAACAAGTATGGAAGGTGTAGGCAAACAGCTCGACCGTGCAAAAGAAAGCTACGATAAAGCGTTCTCTCAGCTATACCGTGGTAAAGGTAACTTAATTAAACAAGCTTCTGAATTTAAAGAGCTAGGGGTATCGGTTCAAAAAGAGTTACCAAACGAAAGCGTAGAAAAAGCCCAGCTAGAGCTTGATTAGGCTTACTATACAGTCGCTTTTTATTTATAAAGTAAAGGAGGGTTAATGATTTTCCCGTTACTAAGTTCACAAAGGTTAACGTTAACCCCTATTAATCCAAAAGGCACAAGGCGACAAAGTGGTTTTTGGAAAGGGCAATTTCACGATCTTAAATGCTTTGCACTTTTAAGCTCAGGGCACAATTTATGAAAAATGATGATGTAGTTTATAACTTATTGAACGAAATCAGCGTTCAATTTCCTGAAGTTAAAGCGTTAATGAGCATCTATGATGAAGATGAAACCACGTTTAGAATGGAGGCATTTTCTAAAGCCACAACACAGGCTGTTACTCTCGCTTATACTGAACAAGCCCAGCGTTATTTAAATTACATGGCTGAAAAGTTATTAAATGCAGACGCAAAAGTAATTGAATACATAGACGTATATTACGTAGAAACACTATTTTGGGGTGCAAGTTCTTATACTATTGCAGTTGGTTGGCCTTTAGTACCAGCCAAGTTACAAGCGCTTTATATCAATTTTCATGGTAGAGCGCCGTTAAACTAATACAACTAAAGCTCACATGTACTAGCTTACGCCTTTAATACTCGACCTCATTCAAGAGCTCATTTATTTTTTCATCGCCAATACACTCTCCATTAGACCAGCTAGCATCTAGTAGGTTAATTAAACTACCAATACGCTCTGATTTACGCTGTAGCTGCTCTATTAGTGCGTTGGCCTCATGTTGTTTTTGAGTGAGACGCTCAATAATAGCAGTGTGATCTAGCTCTTTGTTTGGCTTACGTAGTGTGGGTATTTCTTCAAGTGAAAACCCTAAACTTTGTGCAAACTTAATTATTTTTAGCTGCTCAACACTATTTACTGTGTATTGGCGATAGCCATTGCTGTTTCGTACGCCCGCTGGCAGTAAACCTATGCTTTCGTAATACCTTATAGTGCTGGCTGCTGTACCGCTTTGTTTAGCAAGTTCACCTATTTTCATTGTTACCCATTAGCCTATAATGACGGTTGACCTTAAAGTTAACGAGCGATCTATTTCACTTTAATAAATTAGAACGCTCGGTAGTACACATTACAACCTTACTCCATGTAAGCGCTATTTTTACTTTTAATAGTTTGAACTGAGTTCTCTAACTTTCGTATTGCAGCTCCTAGTTCTTGAATTTTTTTATCTTTGTTAAAACTTGTAAGCCCGCTAGCAAAAATTATTAAAAATACGAGAAAGAGCAATCTTCTGTATTTTGATTTAAAAACGGTTTCTAAATTTTTAACCTCACAAGAACAAGACATTACTTTCTCCAATTACCTTAATTATTTCATATAAATACCTTAAGGCCTAACTACGACAAAATAGGTCGCGTATTTTATTCGGTGCTAATTCCATAGTGCCCTAATGATTTTATCATCCGTCTTATAACTCTGGCTTTTAGCTGCTCTGGTGCCTTTACAATAATGTGATCTGACAAACCCATGAGCCAGTTCTCCAACTCTAAGGTATGGGGTAATTGAATAGAAACATCTACCCAATCATTTTGAGTAGTCAAATCAGGCAAAGTCCTTTCGTTATTAATTTTCTGACTAGCATTAATAGCTGACTCTTTGAATAGCTCTTTGACATAGCCTTTTACAGCGAGTTTTACTTCAATTGTCTCAGCATTTACTAATATACCAACAGCACCTGTTTGAGAGTATTTTAAAGTATTAAAGTCAGTATCAAACGTTTCATTTAATAATTTAGCGCTATTAACTCGATGAAAAAGAAGGTGTCTAGGTTCTTTATAGTCATAAAAGTAGCAAATAAGAACCAGCTTAGTGTCTCTTATCAACATACCTAGCGGTGAAATAAGATGGACAGAATCGGAACCACCATAAGTTATCTCCATTTTTCTTTGCTCTAATATTCCTTGGGTAATTAGAGATTTGATTCCAGTATCAATGTTTAATGGTTTAAAAGCTAAAACATGTGGCAAACTCGCAATTTTCGATGGCCATGAGTGCAATAACTGTGATCTTACCAGCGTATCTTTTGACTTTTTAAAAATAGCATCAAGCTGAGAAAACACTTCCCTAGGGAAAAAATCTTGGAGGTGTTGCTCTACTAGCTGAAGTGATAAAGCTTCTTCTGCAGAAATCGATGGTAAGAAAATATCAGAACGTTTTCTTGAATAAGACCATTTGTACCCGTCTGGTGAATCTGAACTTACTAGCCCAAATAAGTCAGCCACTTCAACTAAATCTCGCTCTACAGTTCGTTTTGTCACTGTAAAGCCTCTATCTTGAAGGCTTGACTGTAAAATTTTGGCCGTTGTCCATCTAGGAGTAATGGGGATGAGTTGCATCATATTAATAATGCGAGGGAGAGTTTTTCCTTTAGCCGTTGGCATCAACTTTGGGCGCTTATCATAACTTAAAGTTACATAAATATTATCATAAATTAAATAATAACAGTAGGTTACCATATCTATGTATATAGGGTAATTGCACTATTTTATATATAAAAGCACTTTTATAGCAGTGTACTTTGGGTTATTCTGCGCGATAACGATGATAAGGAAGTTGTTTAAAAGCCCCGTAACCCATGTTTTAGGCCCTCAAGCTTCTCTATTATTAAATAAACATTCAGCAAGGAAATTTAATGAAAGCAGACTTTCACATTAGAAGCTATGAAAATAGTACGTTGTACAGCTCATTTGAAAATGATGGCCTGTTGATCACTCCAAGTCGAAAAATAAAATACCTCATTCCAATAAATACCAACGATTCTATAAAAATCAAGCAAATGATATTAGCTTATAAAGTAACAAGTGATGGCGTTACCGATAGACACTCTAAGCCTCACTGGATTTATGTTGATGATATATTAAATGTTAACAACAGCGATAAAGGGTTGTTTGCCGTTCAGTACGAAGGGCATATAAATCACAAAGATTATGCCGACTTTCCAGCAAAAAAAGTGGCTAATGAGTTATTAGATACCCTAAGAAAAAGAAAATGGCAGTCTTTAAACTGTTTGACCCATACATTAACCGACAAAAAAGAATTTCAATTGAGTGAAAAGTTATCACAACATTTATTGGATTTTTATCATGAAAATAAACCACCTGTTATTGATGAATACGACCTTGAACAAGATTTGTTAAAGAATAAAGCAATTAAAACTGAGCGAGGCTGGCAGATTAATATCAATGACTATCCAATTGACTTTCTCTTAAAAGAGTTAGGTGAGGATGAACACCCTAAAGAAATTAAAAAACTGCGTGCGCAATATCAAGATGAGTCAATCGCTTACTTGAATTTAGACCGTCGAGACTTTGATAGTAAGTTTGCTTTGCAAGCATCTTTAGATGACGACACGCTTATTTCAGACCCTCAAGATGTTGAACAGTTAACAGCAATTACTAATATGCTTATTAATGGAGGTTCCGTAGAGTTATTTGTTTTCACTCTCAGAAAGCCAGACTCGAATAATGCATGGGTGGGCTTCTTAAACTTGCTGCGTTGAGCAACTAAATGATCAATATTTAATAAAAACAACGATATTGCGACTTATTCTGTCGCAAGTATTTTATATTATTAGCATGTGTTGCTTCCGTGGAGGGGCATAAGAAAAAGTGTGAGAAACTTTTTCGTCATGGCCTACTTAATGTAGGCCTTTTTTAGAAAAACCATCAAAGTATAAAAAGGAGCGCAAAGAAATTACGTGACCAATTATAACTTTTTAAAGCTCAGCAAAAGGATTCCTCTAAAGGATTTAAAGCTAGTAAAACGACCCGGTGGTGGCTTTCGAAAACCCCCTTCAAACTTTTTTAAGCGAAATTGCTTAGATAAATTTGAATCCAAGGGCATTCAATACATCGCTGATAAATCAAACATAGAAATTGAGACCCTTAAGCAATTTATGGCAGGGAATTTGGCTGTTGATTCTACACTTGCCGACAAACTTGAAAAAGCCACAAAAGTTGGCGCTGCAACTTGGTTAGAATTACAACGTCAATATGATGAGTACATAAAGTAATTCTAATTTGAGTGGTTATGCAAGACTTGCCTGTTCCTAAAATTTAGAGGCTATGTTCAAAGTGCCATTTTAGTACAACCTAAGAAGTTGTGCTTTGCAGTTTTAACTATAATAAATATTACTCGAAGGTTGCAAAATGAGCTCAAACAAGCTTTTAATTAAATCACTAGCTCTGGCTTCAAAATATCATGAGCAGCAAAAGCGAAAATCAGATGGCTCGCCCTATATTAACCATTTGATAGAAGTTGCAGTCCTGCTTACAGATATAGCTGGAGTTGATGACGACGACGAACTATGCGCCGCAATACTCCATGATATTTTAGAGGACACTGACGTTACGACAGAAGAAGTTTATAAAACCTGCGGTCATCGTGGTCTGGAGTTAGTAAAAGCACTTTCAGACGATAAGTCGTTATGCTTAGCGGAGCGACGAGAAGAAACGCTCAAAGCACTTCCTAAAAAGCCAAACTCGGTAAAGCGTATCAAATTAGCGGATCTATGCTCTAATGCTTCAGCAATACCATCCGGTTGGACATTAAAGCGGCAGACTGAGTACTTCCTCTGGCTAGATCAGGTTGCTGGGATCTGTAAAGCATCAAGTCTTTCATTGCATAATGAGTATTTAAGAAGAAGAGCTAACTATATCGCTAAATAGTCCTCTCTATTAGCTTAAATCGACCTTTTAAACTCCCCAAGTTTAATTAATGGCATATGTTTCTTTTTTTGCCTAACTCTAAACTTAGCCTAAATGACGGTTGACCTTAAAGCTGACTTTAAGGTTATAGTGCCTGTAATGTCAATTTATGGTTTACCTAATGTCTAAAAATAAACTATCGCCTGTATTTACCTCTTTTACTTTACCAAGTGGCTTAGCGCTTAAAAACCGAGTAGTAAAAGCAGCCATGGAAGAAAATCTCGCAGAGGCTAACCAAACGCCATCGCAAGTGCTTAAAAATGTATACAGCGAATGGGCAAAAGGCGGCTGCGGGTTAATTATTACCGGTAATGTTATGGTAGATCACCTTGCTATGACAGGTCCAGGGGGCCTTACACTTGAGCAACAAACAGATATAACAGCATTTGCAGAACTTGCACGTTTAGCGCAGCAAAATGATTGTAAAATTGTTATGCAAATTAATCACCCTGGTCGCCAAGTGTTTAAAAATATGGGTGGAAAAGCCTTTAGTGCGTCAGATATTGCGCTTGATGTGGGTAAACATTCCCATTTATTTACTCAGCCAAAGGCAATGACACAAAGTGATATTAACGATGTAATTATGCGTTTTACACAAACAGCCTTACAGGCAGAAAAAGCAGGCTTTAATGGCGTACAAATACATGCTGCGCATGGCTATTTATTAGCACAGTTTTTATCTCCTCTTACTAATAAACGAGATGATAAATGGGGCGGAAGCCTTGAAAACCGTGCCCGCTTATTGCTCGAAATTACCAAAAGCGTTAAAGCACATTGTAGTGAGAGTTTTTCGGTATCCATAAAACTTAACTCAGCTGATTTTCAACGCGGTGGCTTTGAACCAAGTGACGCGCAAGCGGTTGTTAATGTGCTAAGCACATTAGAGGTTGATTTTGTAGAGCTTTCGGGCGGAAGTTACGAAGCACCGGCTATGCAAGGCAAAACAGGCGATGAGCGAACACTTGCACGTGAGGCGTACTTTTTAGAGTTTGCTAAAGCAATTAGCGAGCAATCAACCATACCCATTATGACCACGGGTGGCATTAGCCGGTTAGATGTGGCAAATAAAGTAATTAGCTCAGGCGTAGCGCTCGTTGGTATGGCCACGGCACTGGCCTATCAGCCAAATTTAGTTAATAGCTGGCAAACACAGTCAACGCAAAACCTGCTTATGCCGCGTGTTACCTTTAAAGATAAAAGCCTTGCTGGGCTTGCCACTATGGCGCTGGTAAAAAGGCAAATTCGCCGAGTTGGCCAAGGCAAACACGTTAAGGCAAATGCCTCCGCTATTTTTACTTTAATAAGCGATCAAATACGCTCAGCTAAGCTTACAAAACGCTACCGAAAACGCTTTGCTAAAGAGCTCAATTAATTAGTACTCCCTATTTAATTAAGCCACACTCGAGAGCATTGATTGATGGGCGTTTGCATATGCCCAGTTAACGCACTCTTGCGCTAAAATAGCGATGGTGTCTAAACAGGTATCTGGCGATTGCTTAGCTTGTGTGGTTAATACTAGTGGTATTTCGGTGCAGCCAAACAGCACACAATCTGCACCTTGGGCAAGCATTGACTCGTAAGCCTTGCTTAATAAGTTGCGCCCTGTATTTAAATCCCCTGCTTTTACAGCGGTTATGCCATCCATAATAGACATTTGCTGCTGCGTATTTGGCTCAATAAAATCAATATTGTGCTGCTCAAATGCGTTTTGATAAATACCCATATTTAGTGTGGCTGTAGTGGCTAAAATACCCACTTTTTGCTTATTGGTTGCTTTAACTTGTTTAATAACGCTTTTTACAATACTAATGGTGTGTACATCGGCATTTTGAGTTAATGCGTCGTACCAGTAATGCGCGGTATTACACGGAATAACAATACAGCTTACACCTAAGCTTGTTAGCTCTTTAAAACCTTTTTTTAGCTCAAACAATGGGTTTTCATCTTCAATACCCATTAAAAATTTTGTTCGGTCAGGAATTTGCGGGATATTCCTTATAAACATAGGTATGTGCTCTTGATCATTTTTAGCAGGTGATAGCGCAATTACCTGATTCATAAATGAGGCAGTAGCCAAAGGCCCCATTCCGCCTAATACGCCAAGAGTTCTGAGCATGATTGCTTTCCAGTTATTGAGTTTATAGGCTTAATTTATAGTGTTTTATTTAGTTTGAATAATGCTATTATTTTACCACCCATGCTAAAAACGCATAACTAAGTAGCTGCTATGAATATTGAAAGTAAATGGCTAGAAGATTTTTTAACACTCTCGAATACTAAAAGCTTTTCGCAAGCGGCAAAGCTTAGGCATATAACACAACCTGCCTTTAGTAGGCGCATAAAAGCCCTTGAAGATGCCCTCGGCGCTGCGTTAATTGACCGAGAAAACCTGCCAATTACACTTACCCCAAGCGGTAAAATATTTCATATAACAGCACGTAATTTAGTGAATCAAATGAACACCTCAATCAGCATGCTTGAGGAGCTTTCGATTCAACAAAACTACTCAGTAAAGGTGGCTGCGGCGCACTCTTTAGCGAGCTTTTTAACGTTAAAGTTGGCCGACTTTCAAGCTCAAGATGAGCGCGATATAGTACTTAACCTTGAGGCGATAGACGTAGATAAAGCCACTGAAGCGTTAGAGCAAGGTGAGTGCGACTTACTTATCGCCTTTGATAACGAACGTCTTAAACTACCGCCATTTAGCCATCAAAAAATAGGTAATGCTAAGCTGCTTCCTGTAAGCGCGTGCGATTTAAACGGCAAAGCCATGTATAACCTAGAAACTGACACGCCAATACCGCATTTAGCCTACAGCCTCGACTCCTACATGGGGCGGCAGTTAGAGCCCATTATATCGGGCGCTAAGCTTAATAAAGTGTTTGTTTCATCCATGACTGAGCTGTTAAAAGTGCATGCTGTAGCAGGTAATGGTATTGCCTGGCTGCCCGACTACGTTATATCTAACGAGCTTAAAAATAATACCCTAGTAGTTGTAGGTAATGAGCAGCACTGCGTGCCAATAACTTACTATGCTTACAGGTATCATGCGGCTTTGCACCCAGGTGGTGAAAGTGTATGGAATAAATTAACCGAGCTTAATATAAAGTAACTGTAAACCCCCGTTACAGTTAAATAGGCGTTATTAATTTAACGCGCTCATAGAAATATGAATCTGCATTTTAAATATATTTATTATGGATTTTTACGTCCATAATAATTGGGCGTTTTGTCTCTTTTTTAATAGCGTTGATAAAGCCAAAATAGCGTCATCAACACAGAGTATTAACTAGCTAAAGAGGCAACTCCCATGAAAGCAATTGGATATCAACAAAGTTTACCTATCGAAAACGAACTATCACTACAAGACATTGAACTTGAAACGCCAACAGCACACGGCCACGATATTTTAGTTGAAGTTAAAGCGGTATCGGTTAATCCGGTTGATTTTAAAATTCGCCAAGCAATGCCAGCAGCAGATGGCGAATATAAAGTAATTGGTTGGGATGCAACTGGGGTAGTTAAATCGGTTGGCGAAAACGTTTCGTTATTTAAGCCAGGCGATAAAGTATGGTACGCGGGCGACATTACTCGCTCAGGCAGTAACGCGCAGTTTCAATTAGTTGACGAGCGTATTGTTGGCCATATGCCAAGTTCGCTTTCGTATGGCGAAGCCGCTGCATTGCCGCTTACCAGCATTACTGCGTGGGAATTATTGTTTGACCGTTTAAACGTATCTAAAAACGATGACTCTAAAAGCATTTTAGTTATTGGAGCCGCCGGTGGTGTGGGTTCAATTATGGTGCAGCTGTTAAAGCAGCGTACTAAATTAAATATTATTGCAAGCGCTTCTCGCCCCGAAACTATATCGTGGTTAGAAGATTTAGGTGCCGATACTATTATTAATCACCGCAATCTATTAAGTGAAGAATTTGCAGCTAAAAACTTAAGCGAAGTAGATTACGTAGTAAGCTTAAACAATACAGAGCAACACTTACCTGAAATTGAAAAAGTAGTGAAGCCACAAGGTCAATTTGCACTTATTGATGACCCTGAAACACTTAATATTGTGCCATTTAAAAATAAAAGTGTGTCGGTACATTGGGAGCTTATGTTTACTCGCTCGTTATTTAAAACAGATGACATGCAAGAGCAACACGTTATTTTAAACAACGTAGCCACTATGATTGACCAAGGGCAAATTAAAACTACTGTAGGTGAGCACTTAGGTAAAATTAACGCTGCCAATTTACGCAAAGCGCATCAGCACCTTGAAACCCAAACAGCGAAAGGTAAAGTGGTTTTAGAAGGCTTTTAAGCTACCTTACGTATAAAATTTTTTTGAGTATACCCAAGCCCCTTACGGGGCTTTTTTATGCCTGTTATTTATAAAGTTGTTTGTAATTAGGAATATGGTTAACCCAAAATGCAGGGCTGCCAATATACTCTTGTACAGTTTTTATAAATTCGCTTACTAGTGGCGTTTGTTTACGGTGCGGATACAATGCATAAATGCCCGCGCCAGAAGCCGAAAGCTTATAATTGGTTAAAAGCGGCACTAAACCCATTTCGTCTATGGGTTTTTCTAGGTTAAATAAATCAAGCATTACATACCCAACACCTGCTTTAGTAGCATCAAGCATGGCGCGTACGTCGCTTACTTTATAATTGCCCTTCATTTTGTGAGTTTTGTATTCATCACCATGTGGTTGTGTGCTTAATTTAACTTGATCTAGGCTTACATCGCCATTGCCGTAAACTATCGCAGGCAAAGCTAAAAGCTCCTCAGGTGTGTTTGGCATACCATGGCGCGCTATAAAATCGTGCGAGGCAACCAGTGCAAAGTGCATATCAGATATTTTTTTTGCCATTAGGTTTGAGTCGTCAAGTTTGCCAATTCTAAACGCTAAATCGTAATGGTCGCTAATAATATCGTTGCGCTTATCATCCAGCATTAGGGTAATTTTTACCTCTGGGTACTTTTGCATAAATATATTAATAACAGGCTGAATATACTGTTGCCCAAAAAACATGCCTGAGGTAATGCGTAAAATGCCTTTAGGTTTGGCTTGGTACGAGTCGGCAATGCTATGAATATCACTAAGGGTATCTATAAGAATTTGCGCTTGCTGGAGTATTTCATCTCCTGCTGAGGTAAGCGAAAACGAGCGCGTAGACCGATTAAGTAATTGCACACCTAAGCTGCTTTCAAGCTTTTTAATTTGCTTAGAAAGTGATGAATTATCCATATCGTTTAATGCGGCGGCTTTAGCAAATGAGCCTTGTTGCACTACATCTACAAATAACGCTAATTGATTGGTTATCGACATGTCATTCTCCTAAATCCCAATAAGGCACATCGCCATAATAGCCACTCGTAAAATCAACAAATGCACGCACTTTACTAGGTAAAAACTGCCTGTTTGCGTACACCATGTAAAGCCCCATAGGCTCTGGCTCATGGTTTTGCAAAATACGCACAACTTTACCCTGTGCTAGTGCCTCACCAGCTATAAAGGTAGGTTGCATAGCAATGCCGCCGCCTGCAATGGCTGTATTTAGCAATAAATCGCCGTTGTTAGCTACTAAATTACTTTCAAGTTTAAACTCGCTTTTAAGCTCATTGACTCCTGTAAGCCTTTTAGTCGGCTCAGCGTTGGCGTAGCGTAAATAGTTATGCTGCTGAAGCTCTTGTAGTGTAGTGGGTGTACCGTGCTGCTTTAAATACGCAGGCGATGCAAATACCGCTAAGCGTATAGGCGCTATTTTTTTAGCAATAAGGGATGAATTTTTTAACACCCCAATACGCAGCGCTATATCAATGCCTTGTTCAACAATATCTACAAATTGGTCAGTGAGTTTTAAATCTAACTTTAAATTTGGATATTGCTTTTGAAACTCAACCAGCAGTGGTGCTAAATGCTTAACCCCAAAAGACATAGGCGCACTAATACTCAGCACACCCGATACGTTTTCGCTTAAGTTATTAAGCGAATCTTCCATGTCATCTATATCGCCAAGTACTTGTAGGCAGCGAGTAAAATAGTGATCCCCCGCCTCTGTGGTGCTTACTTTTCGTGTGGTGCGGTGTAATAAACGGGTAGACAGCCCCTCTTCAAGTGCTGATACATATTTACTCACCAATTGCGGCGATATATCGAGTTTATCGGCGGCTTTAGAAAATGAACCCTCTTGCACTACGCTCACAAAAGTTTTCATGGTGGTTAACTTGTCCATAATTAACAATACGTTGTTTGTAATTTATAAATAAATAGCACATTTATCACCAAATTAAAAAGCAATAAAATGGCTATATCAAAATAGACTAATACCAATTCGCTTAATTAAGTGATCTATTTTTAGGATGGAAAAACGTGTTGATAGCTAGGCAAAAAATTTGCTATTTAGTTGTTCTCGGCAATCGCTCCTGCATTGCTCTACCTTCTGCATCCATGCAGTCGTAAATGAGAGTTTTTAACACAGATAGCGACACGTTTAGCCCAGAAAAATGATTAAGTATTATTGCGCATTGGTATCATTAGGAAATAGCATGGCTCAGCCCACTTTATTTATTTCACATGGCTCGCCAATAATGGCAGTTAAGCAATCTCCCACCTCTGATTTTTTATCATCGCTTGGGAAAACGCTTAAAACACCGAGCGCTATTATTATTTTTTCGGCCCATTTTGATGTTGCTAACAATGACACAAGCAACAACATAGTGATTACTGCAGGCAAAGCGCCCAAAACCATTCACGACTTTTATAATTTCCCTGCAAATATGTATAACATTAAATACCCTGCACCGGGCGAGCCTTCACTTGCTAACGTTATTGCAGCGCGCTTTAAAGAAAAAGGTATTGAGGTCGAGCTTAATGCAACCCAAGGTTGGGATCATGGCGTATGGATACCTCTGCGCTTAATGTACCCAGAGGCTAATATTCCTATAGTGCAGGTGTCTATAAATACGCGTTTAGGCGCAAAAGCCATGTACGAATTCGGACAGTTACTTGCCCCTCTTCGCGAGCAAAATATATTAATTATTGGCTCCGGCGGAATTAGCCATAACCTACCCGAAATATTTAAAAAGCCACCTACACCCAACCGTGTGCAAATGGTAAAAGCGTTTACTCAATGGGTTGAACAAACGCTTTTAGCGCAAGACACAGCAGCACTATTAGATTATTTAAACCAAGCACCGCATGTGTTATTTAACCACCCTACCCAAGAGCACTTTTTACCATTATTTGCCGCAATGGGCGCAGGCGGCAAACAGGTTGAAAAGCTCTTTAGTGATACCGAAATGGATATTTTAGCGCTCGATGCGTATAAGTTTTATTAATTTTAATTATTACGGTGCAAGCACCTAGTCGTTTATTTAATCAAAGTGTAATGGGGGTTTACAAAGCGCATGTTGGGTTTAGCTGCAACTAATAAATAATATACTTTCTAAACTGCTAGGGATGAAGGATTGTTTGATGAACAGTAATCGGAGTATTTGAATAGGTGTTTTAAATATGGTGAGAAAGCAGTAAATACGAGTAATTTCAAATTTTAGTTGATAGGCAGCCTTGAGTTTTTTTGTGAAAATCCATAACAAAAGATAAAACCTTTCATCTAGTTTTGTACACAGGGATTTTTTAGCACCAGTGCCAATTGAACTTTAAATAATTGCTCGACTTTGCTTTAGCAAAAAATACAATATCATTTAGCTCATTAGTTGATGTTAAAGCACGCTTACATCTATAGCTGGCTTTACTTGTTGTTGTTAGCGCACCATTTCCAGTTCCACAGCCAGAGGCTATTAAGTATATTGCTCCTCCGCCATCACGAACACAGTCATTTATATAATCTAAAATAGGTTTTATGTTTTCGTAAATAATCAAATCATCACAAGATGAATAAAATTTGATGTGTTTTTCTGTATCCCACTCATTGTAGAAGCCATGTTTAGAATACGCTGGAGCAAGATCGCCAATAAATGATGGTTCAACGTAATATGGTATACTTGGTACAATATTTTCAAATATAAGCCTCAGTTCAATACCCTCATCATAAGCAATTATTTTGATGAAAGGGTGAAACCCTATCAATGAATAAATATCGCTGTCACTACTAATTTTTATTAGTTGGCACTTAAAGCTATAAGGCCATTCTAATGATTGAAACCATTGTCGAAAAATTTTTCTTCCATTCAACTTCATCACAATTATATTGACCTTTATTTGACTGTGTTCAGCAGCAAAAATGGGGAGAAATAAACAACCTTTAAAATACAAGTAGTAAAGCATAGTCACTCAACAAGAAACAGATAGGCTCATTTTTGATGATTGTCAAAAATTACTGAGCTTATCTTTCGGCTTTAAATATATATCTTTGCTAGTTCAGTATCTTTTATTGAAAAACATATTTTGTTTATCCGTTTTAGGCTGACTTTAACGTGCCATGGCAAACAACAGAAAGGGCGCTTTATGCCTTAACTTTTCTGGATAATGCAGAAGACCTATATTGGGGTAACTTTCACAAACTAAGAGCCAGATGCAATCGCCAGCTTATGAGGTTTCATTATAATGAAAAGTTGGTATACATATCAAAGGTACGAATTTCATGAGCCCATGAGCTAAATTGCCAAGCCAATGAAGTATAATAGCTTAACATAGTAACCTTAATAGCAAAGGTATCAAAGGGGGATGATACTAATACCCAAGCGAACATTGTAAGAAATCAGCTTTTCAAATCACGTAGTCCGCTCTAAACGATGGAGGAGGTAAAATAGATTACATCACATCACATAATTTACCCTCCCCGTTAAGCACATTTAATTTGTACTATCTGCACGTAGAGTGCATGAAGATCAATATAATTAAGACATCATAAATGCTGGAATTTTAAGTGCTTTAGTAATAACTTGCTAACAAAATAGGACTGCTTTTGCCTATATTTTCATTTTTACGACGGATATAAGATTAAAGCCAAGTCGTAGCTTATTATAAATGCGTGTGAGTATAGTTAGCTCCTCAGGAGTGCATAAGAGTACTAGAGAAAGCTGCTCCCTAATTATAAAGCAATCGTTTACATCACCATTACCTATTCTCTCATTGTTGATTGCACATAACCCTCTAAAAAAATCTCTGATTAGAGATTCATCATTTAGGGCAGGAGCCACATTTTCTAGTAAATAAATAGCGCTTCCTAGATACCAGTTTGGTAGAGTCCTCGTGTAGCTGCCATGTTGAAAACTCACTTCCCCCCTGATAAATGCACTACCTTGGCTCATCATGAATTTACTAAAGTCGAGTGAATAGACAGGTATATCTCGTAAAGCAGCTCCCTGCTCAAGTAAAGGCTTCACCTGTTCTATCTGATTTGTTGAAACCGCACGAAACATTTCATACTGTTTGCTGGGTGCCACAAAGCCCCAGTTACTTGAAGTTAAATTTAAGCCAAAATCTTTTTTAGTATCAGCCCTTATACCGGCGGACTTTGAGGCTGACCTAGAAAGTCGACCTTTTCTTCTTGTTGGGATCTGTATATCAGTGTCATTTAATGAATTTTCGACCTCGGGATGCGCTCTTTTATTAACACAAATCTGTTCAGGCTCAATAGCTTGGTTTTTTAAGTTGAGGTTACAGGGCTGAGTTAAGCTTTCTTTTTTCATTATATCGTCCATGCTAAATTTATTAGTATTCAATTTATAAGTTAGATTATTAATTGGGCGCTTTAACTAAGTGCGCCTATATATTTATGTCTATAAATATATCCCCCCATAGATTCAGATAGTGAAAATTTCAAACCAATAAATTAATAATCAATCAACGAGACGCTACTATTTTAGTCCGAATCCATAAACGTTTAATTATCTATTTTTTATGGCTTTGTGTAATATTTAGAAATTAAGTTACTTATTTTCTTTGTTGCTATTGTTTTACCATGTTGTGGTATCACAATACCTATTCTTGCCTTCGATTACAGTGTTTCCATTAAATCAAACACAGCCTATATTAATAGCATGTACCGTTTTCAAAATCATTCACCGTATTAATACTTATACAGCTAGAAGTTTTACGTAGTGTTTTTTAGTCTTACCTTGGCTTACACTCTCATTGTACAGTTCAATGAATTTTCTTCGGTGTATTTGAATTCTTAATAAACTATGGATTTATTTAAAACTTAATATTCGTATTCGCTTATCAGTATTTTTTCTCAAGCCCCCATGTGTTATTTAACCGCCCTACCAAGAGCATTTTTTACCACTCTTTGCTGCTATGGATACAGGCGAAAAGCAAGTTGAAAAACTCTTTAGTGATATTGAAATGGGTATTTTAGCGCTTGATATCTATAACTTTTATTAATTTTAATGAGTATAGTCCAAGCGCCTTAGGTTTTTAATCAAAGTGTAATGGGGGGGTTACGCTTTCTATTTAGAAATCTGCGAGCATGTAGTGTGTTTTAAAAGCTTCTAAATTACTGGGCTTGTGATAGTAAAAACCTTGAATATACTTAAAGCCAATGCTTTGTACTATATCTAACTGCTCTTTATTCTCAACTCCCTCAACAATTACTTTTAAATCGAGGTGTGCAGCCATGTCGTATATAGACTCTAATAGTGAGATAGCATCCGAATTCTCCTCAAGGTTATGAATAAATGCACGATCTATCTTTATCGCTCTAAATTTATGGTTTCGTAAAAAGTCTAACCCTGCGTAGCCCGTTCCAAAGTCATCCACAGAAAAGCTAGGGCCAAATAGCTCTATACGCTTTAAGTTTTTTTTGAGCTCGGCCACTTGCTCTAAATTAAATTTATGCTCCTCTGTAATCTCTAGTACTAAATGTTTAGCGGTACGAGGATGCAGTTCTAAAATGTGTTCGAGTTGAGAGATAAACTCAGGGACTAAAATAGAACAGCGACTAATGTTCATACTAACGTACCTGTTCGCAAAAAAGACGGGGTTAGATTCAATCATCTGAATACATTTCTTTAGTACCAGCGCGGTTAAGTCATCTATTAATTGAAACTGTTCAGCGATTGGTATAAAGATCGCTGGCGAGATATAGCCTAGTTTACTGTGTTTCCATCGAGATAACGCTTCGCACCCTATAGGGCTGTTCGTTTTTGAATTTACAATAGCTTGAAAATAGACATCAATCGTTTCGTTTTCAATTGCATATTTTAAATCTCTTTGTAGCACCCTTACTTTAAAATATTTTAATGCAAATGGCGTAACTATAAAGGTGGTTACTATTAACACTATAAGTAAAACTAAATTATGAAATATATGCTCAAGATAAAGCTGAATTTGCTTTTCATACTTGATAGTTAAAGGGAAATCCTTAGCTTTAAGAGTTACTCCATCTATTTGTTCAGTGTTTTTTGCTAGTAGAGCCCCATTGAGCAATAGCTGATATTTGATGTGTTGATTTTCCAGCGTTTTTGAAAAAATATCTAGTAAATGATGCTTAGGACTAACAATACCAATGTACGTATCTTTTTTTATGTTGAAATAGTTGAATATACTTTGAATATTAATATAAGTTGGGGTGCCAAGAGATAACCCTTCTTCTGGTAGCTTGTTAACGTTTAATAACTTGTAAAAGTTAAGGTTATTTTTACCTCGTATACTTTCACAATACACAACACCATCACCATTGAATAGCCCTATAGCGTCTATTGAATTTATGTGATAAACAGCCTTCCTCATTGCATTTTTAAGAGACGGGCATTCATTTTTTACTATAGGTAATAATACGCGTTTTGTTTCTTCCCGCTGCTTTAAATAGAGATCATTACTTTGATTTAAGAACGCTAAGGCATTCTCTTTTATTGTGGAATTTACACTAGAGACGTTATAAGCGATATTACCCATAACGAGAACGGCTGAGATTACACATGCAGTTTTAAAAGCATCAGGCTTTATTATTTTTTTAACTAGTGCTTTAGTCTTACTTGCAACTCTTGAAAACAACAATTTAACTCCAATATCCTTATTGACTTCATATTAATACGCCTTAAAGATGAAACACAAGCGCGTTTGCAATTATACCAGTTAATTTAATAATACTGTTTGTTGTTTCGTTTTTATTTAATCAAATACAAGGTAAAAACAAAGTAATCAATACTTAATTACTGATATTTAGGAGTTTTTTAGGTAGCTTAATAATTTTACTCGACGGTTGTACTGTTCCCATATTTATTACGATGACAAATGCTGAAAAGAATAAGTGCTTGTCTATGAGCTAATTTAGTTTATGGGCCCTCATAGCATGTAGGTATTTTAAAAAGCAAACCGTATAAAATAATACCGACTGGTTAGAAACTTTTGTGCTGAACTTGCTTTGCATACTCAAATTAGCAAAGAAAAAGAGCTTTATTTAGCTTTTGTTCTTTTTACGATAAAGAAGCTTAAAAATCATTGGTGTGATCAGATATTATAAGCTTTATTAATTTGAGCAAGTGTTCAAAGTAAGTTAAGCTCAGAGCTACTAACCTGCAAGTAACTTAAACTTACTGGGAGCAAACATGGCAACTACACTCGCATTTGACGTATACGGCACGCTTATAAATACCCATGGCGTACTGACCTTACTTGAAGATATGATTGGCGATAACGCGCAAAACTTTTCAAATACATGGCGCGAAAAACAATTGGAATATTCGTTTAGGCGCGGATTAATGCAAAACTATATACCGTTTTCATTATGTACAAAACATGCTCTCGATTACGCGTGTTTAGCGCATAAAACGCAGCTTAGTGATGACCAAAAACAGCAATTGCTTGAGCAATATAAAATTTTACCGGCCTTTGATGATGTTAAAAAAGGGCTTGAGCAACTTAAAGCACAAAACTACCGATTGTTTGCGTTTTCTAATGGCGCTGCTGATGCGGTAAATAAATTGCTCGAAACCGCTGGTATTAGTGAGCTTTTTGAACGCGTTGTAAGCGCCGACGATATGAAAACATTTAAGCCAAATCCTGGTGTTTACAGCCATTTTTTACGCGAAACCAACTCAACAGGTGCAAATACGTGGCTTATTTCGAGTAATCCGTTTGATATAACTGGCGCTATTTCGCACGGTATGCGCGGTGCGTGGATAAAACGCTCAGAAGACTCTATTTTTGATCCGTGGGAAATTCAGCCAACGACTATTGCCACTGACTTAGTGGATTTAGAAAACAAGCTCGAAGAGATCAATTAAACCGCATTTTTACTTTTATATCCCTCTTTACTGCTTTAGCTGTAAAGAGGGTTTAGCCTTATTTTTTAGTCTGCCTAAAAACCTAAGTTTTAAATAAACCTCTCCCCAATTTTCAAATCTCGAGCGAACAAACCCCACTAATTAAAGTGCACTATAAATATTTGAGTAGCTCATTTTATGTACTTTATTAGTTTTAAAAGTAATTACTTATAACCAATCAATCACTTATAAATGCGAAAATAAGCTTATATCTAACCCTTAATCATTATTGAAAATGCAAATTGTTACTATTAAGATCTCCACCCCCAAAACAAGTACACCAAGGAGCGAATATGTCACAATTACAATCGGCGCAGCTCAGCTCAGTCGAAAACCAAGCATTATTTGAACAAAACGGGTTACCTCCTCAATTTAATCTCGATCAGTTTATTAATTATCAAATAGCGTCGCTGCAGGGGCTTTCGGCTGTGCAACAAGCAATGGCAAAAGCAAAAAAGCCGTTTTCTGGCGTGGCGGTTAATACACTTGCCGCCACTGTTAACAATGTAGATTTAACCAAACCTCTCGCTGATTTTCCTGCGGTATTAAACGAGCTTAAAAGCGTGTATTTAGATCACGCTGTGTATTTTCATCATCCGCGTTACATGGCGCATTTAAATTGCCCTGTTACGTACCCTGCGGTTGTGGCAGAGCACATAATTGGCGCAATCAATACCTCAGTAGACACGTGGGATCAAAGCGCTGGCGCGACCCTTATTGAACAAAAATTAATTGATTGGAGCTGTGAAAAAGCAAAGCTACCGAGCACTGCCGATGGCGTTTTTACAAGTGGTGGTACACAATCGAATTTAATGGCAATGCTTGTTGCACGCGAAGTAGCCGTGAGCCGTTATGCCCCCGATCATCAAGTAAAACTACAAGGTTTGCCAAACGTTGCCTCGCGTTTTCGTATTTATTGCTCAGAGGTGGCGCATTTTAGTATTCAAAAGGCTGCGGCGTTATTGGGCTTAGGTTATAACGCGGTAGTCCCAGTGGCTACAAACAGCAAAATGCAAATGGATATGGACGCGCTTAACCATGCAATTGCAGATTCTAAAGCCAAGGGCGATTTACCTATAGCGGTGGTTGTTACCGCCGGTACGACCGATTTTGGCTCAATTGACCCTATTGAAGACATAGCAAAACTTGCTAAAAAAGAGCAGCTTTGGTGCCATGTAGATGGCGCATACGGCGGCGGATTATTAGTGAGTGAGCACCATCGCAGTGCCTTAAACGGTATAGAGCTCGTAGATTCAATTACTATTGATTACCATAAATCGTTTATGCAGCCGGTTAGCTGCAGTGCCTTTTTGTTAAGTGACAAACGCCACTTTAGCCATATTACACTCTACGCCGACTACCTAAACCCATTAGCGGAGGCCGGTAATGGCACACCAAATTTAGTTGATAAAAGCTTACAAACCACACGCCGTTTTGATGCCTTAAAACTTTGGTTAACACTGCGCACTATGGGGGAAGCGCCACTTGGCCGAGCGTTTGATAAAGTAATTGGCCTTGCTCGTCAAACCCATATAGTGCTTAACGAGCACCCTGATTTTGACGTTATAAATTACCCAGAGCTTAGCGCGCTGGTATTTCGCTTTGCGCCAGAGGCGTTAAAACATAACCCCGATTTACTCGACACCCTAAACCTGCACGTACGCCAAACATTTTTAAAAACGGGTGACGCCATGATTGCGCGCACCAAAATTAACGGCCGTCACTACCTTAAATTTACGTTACTCAATGCCCAGTGCCAATTGAGCGATGTGCGCGCCGTGCTTGAGCAAATTAGCACTATTGCGTGGCAAACGTATAAGGAGCAACAATAATGAGCAACCAACCTTATGACTTTATAGCCATTGGCCTTGGCCCGTTTAATTTATCGTTAGCGTGTTTAAGTGAACCACTAGAAGGCGTTAAAAGCTTATTTTTAGAGCAGCGTAGCCAATTTGATTGGCACCCAGGCATGATGCTAGAAGGTGTTACTTTGCAAACGCCATTTATGTCTGACTTGGTGACCCTTGCCGATCCTACTAGCCAGTACAGTTTTTTAAATTATGCCAAGCTTAATAATCGGTTATACCCATTTTATATTCGTGAGAGCTTTTTTTTACTGCGTAAAGAATACAACCTCTATTGCCAATGGGTGTGCTCGCAGTTGAGTAACGTAAGCTTTGAGCAAAGTGTAACTAAGGTTGAGTTTTGCCAGCAAACTCAGTGCTATACCGTTACCTGTAATACCCCAGGCGGTGAGCAGCAATATGTTACGCGCCACTTAGTGCTTGGCACCGGCCCTGCCCCATATATTCCTGATTGTGCAGTGAAAAGTAATTCTAATAACGTAATGCACAGTAGCGACTTTTGCCACCGCCTTGATGAGCTAAAATCCGCTAAACGCGTAACGGTTGTGGGAGCAGGACAAAGTGCCGCTGAGATTTATCACACCCTATTACAACAAGCCGTGCCACAAGGTTTGCAACTAGATTGGATAGCTCGCTCGCCGCGTTATTTTCCGCTGGAGTACACCAAACTCACCCTTGAGATGACCTCACCTGAGTATGTTGATTACTTTTATAATTTAAAAACTGAGCAACGAGATTGGCTTAACCAAAATCAAAAAAACTTATTTAAAGGCATAAATGGCGATTTAATTAATGACATTTTTGACACCCTTTACGCGCAAAGCTTAGATGGGCCCATTTCTACCACATTTAAAACGAACAGCAAACTTACTAATACGCGTAAGAGCGCTGGGCGTTTAGTAACTGAGTTTTACCATCAAGAGCTAAATGAAGCCTTTGAAATAAAAACCGATTACTTAATTTGTGCCACGGGCTTTAAATACAAGCGCCCCGCTTTTTTAAACCCCATTGCACAGCAGCTCCCAGAAGATGAGCAAGGCCGTTATATAGTAAGCCGTGAATACGCAATAGATACCGACCAAAAACGTATATTTGTACAAAATGCAGAGCAGCACACCCATGGTTTTGTAACCCCCGATTTAGGCATGGCGTGTTACCGCAACAGTATAATTTTGCGCGAAATACTCGGTTATGCGCCGTATCAGGTTGAGCAAAAAATTGCATTTCAGTGCTTTGATTTAAGCGATGTAGAAACTCATTCACAGCAAAAGAGTAATGCCGCATGAGTTTACGTTTAGCGCTTATTTTGCTTACGGTTATTTCGGTGGTGTGCGATACCTTATTACTGCCGTTTTATCCGCAATTTTTTGCCAGCGAATTTTCTGTAAGTAACCCCACGCTTATAGGGGTGTTTGTAGCTAACTGTTGTATTACCGTTATGCTCGCGCTGCCCCTGTGGGCAAAGGTTGCTAAAAAATACCACGAGCTGGCGCTTTGGCTTGTAACGCAAGTGATTGCCGCATGCTTTGGGTTGCTTTGTTATTTTGCAACTAACGTGTGGGAATTTTGGTTTTATTACCAGTTTATGTTGGTACTTAAGGCCAGTTACCTGCTTATTTATCCGTTTGCACTGCGTTTAGAGCAGCAAAGTAAGCACCTTTCTATTATTGGGTTGTTTTCGGTACTTATGCACTTTGGCGCTATTGGTGGCGCGTTAGTGGGCGGGTACTTTTTTAGCTTAAACGAACCGCGTTATGCACTGTTATTAAGTGCGGCGGGCGATGTAATACAAGTGCTGCTGTGCGCCTATTTAATGCTGAGCTTAAAGCTAGGTATTTATCAGCACGCTATTGAAAGCGAAAAACCGCGCACTCGTACCCCGTACTTTATTTGGCAATTTTGCTTTATAAGCGTGGTGGTTTACTTTAGCGCATTTTTAATTAGGCCATTTTTTACGACCCATTGGCAGGGCATGAGCGCGCAAAGCAGTGCGTTTGAAAGTGCGCTTGTGTACGCCATTCCTGCTTTTTCAGCCCTACTAATGCTGTTGTTTAACCACTTTAGGCAGCGCTTACCTGTTCCTACGCTTAGCCGCACCAGTACATTATTGTGCGCGCTTATTTTTGGCGCTATTGGGCTTTATTTACAGGCACAAGAGTCGGTGTGGTTAGTTGTCAGCTCGCGCATTCTTTACGGTATTGCGCTGTTTCAAGTAATGGTTTTATTAGAGGTTATGTTATTTGCCAAAAGTGAGCCCGCTCACTACGGCAGTGATTTTGCCAAAGTGCATGTTGCGCAAAATATTGGCGTTATTTTAGCGTCGTTATTGGTGGGTATGAGTGTGGAATATTTTAATACAACCGTGCCTTTTTACTTTGCAGCCATTGGCTTTGCAAGCCTTGGCGCTATTTTGCTATGGCGGGTTAAATTTGTTGGCCGCACTGCACACACAGCCACTTAATAATTAAAAAGATTTAGGAGTTTTTATGTATTTTTCATCTTTTGTAACCACGTTACAACACACAGGTAATGTAACTATGCGGTTACTACAGCAAAGCGACATGCCTATTATTTGTCAGTGGCTTACACTGCCTTATGCGCATTTTTGGGGTATGAGTAAACACACACCCGAGCAAATGTGCAGCGCCTACCAAGATATAATTAACAACCCACATCATCATGCGTATGTTATTGAGCAAAATAATGAGCTACTTGCCCTTGTTGAGCTTTACAGTCCAAAGCACGACAAGCTACTTGCCGCTGCCTATGAGGTAATGCCAAACGATACGGGCATGCATATTTTACTTGCCCCAAATACAAAGCCCAAACGCCATTTTAGCTTTGAAATAATGCAGTGCGTATTGCACAGTATTTTTACCCATAACGATAATGCGCGGGTAGTGGTAGAGCCCGATATTGCCAATAGTAAAATTCATACCTTAAATAAGCGTTTAGGCTTTGTGCATACTAAGCAAATAACTCTTGGTGATAAAAACGCATACCTTGGATTTTGTAATAAAGCCGCGTTTGAAACGCATGTAAATTTACATCATAAAACCCAAGCGCATATAAATTCTGACTATGTAAAGTTTGATCACTGGCAGTGGGCAAACAGGCACTTACAAAGTAAGGCCATTAGCGAGCTTGTACACGAGCGATTATTGGTTGCAGAGCAAACCCCACATGGTTTTAAAGTTAATATTGAAGGGGGTTACTTTTTATTTAATGGCCGCGCTATGGCGCTTAACCACATAGATATAGACGAGCCAAGCTTATGTTTTTATAACCTTAACAATGAGCAAGTAGCGCTTGATGTACTGCACTTTTTTAGTGTGCAAGGCCCTGCACTGGGTTTAACTGGCGAGCGTTTAGCCACCTACCTTGAAGAGCTTAACGCCACACTTGCCAGTGCCTGTTATAAACGCGAAAACAACACGCTTAGCGCAGCCGAACTTGCGAAATTAGGGCTGCAACAAATAGAGGCTGCAATGAGCGAAGGCCACCCTGCATTTGTGGCTAATAATGGCCGAATTGGTTTTAGCAAAAGCGACTTTTTACGCTATGCGCCAGAAGTGGGTAAACCGTTTAAAGTGCTGTGGTTAGCGGCGCACAAAACAGTATGTGATTTTGCTTATAGTGAATACTTTAGTGACTACCCAAGCCATATTAGTGGCGAGCTTGATTTAACCACTCGTGATGCGTTTAACAAAGCGCTAAAAGCGCAAAACTTAAACCCCGACGACTACCTATTTATGCCGGCTCATCCGTGGCAGTACCAACATAAATTAAGTGTGGTGTTTGCCAACGAGTTTGCCAATAACCGCTTAGTGTATTTAGGAGAAGGCGACGATTTATATCAAGCGCAGCAATCTATTCGTACGTTATATAACTGCTCGCACCCGCATAAACCGTATTTAAAAGTGGCGCTGTCTATTTTAAATATGGGCTTTATGCGCGGGCTTTCGCGTGCATATATGGCGGTCACTCCGGCCATAAATGATTGGGTGTTTAATAAAGTAAACCACGACCCAACACTTAGCGCGTGTAACTTTACAGCACTTAGAGAGTACGCCACGTTAGGGTATGCACATCACACTTTTGAGCAAAGTGCACTCGGTGATACACCGTATCGTAAAATGTTTGCGTGTTTATGGCGCGAAAACCCAAACCATAATTTACAAAATAATGAGCAGCTCACCACCATGGCCGCATTGCTGCACCTAGATAACAACGGTAAAAGTATGGCAGGTGCATTAATAGATCAAAGCGGTTTAACCGCACACGCTTGGCTGCAAAGCTATTTTAACGCCTACCTTATTCCTTTAGTGCATTGTTTTTATGCCCATAAATTAGTGTTTATGCCCCACGGCGAAAACCTCATTTTAAAGCTTAAAAATTCAGTGCCTGTGGGCGCTTACATGAAAGACATAGGCGAAGAAGTCGCGCTGCTTAATAGCACTGAGTCTTTACCTGAGGAAGTGTCGCGTATTCATATTGCCATGCCTAAAGAGCTTGAATTACTAAGTATATTTACCGATGTATTTGACTGCTTTTTTAGATACCTAGTCGCTATTTTAGTAAGAGAGGCGCGCATTACCGAGCACGATTTTTGGCAAGGCGTTGCGCAAAGTGTAAACGCGTACCAACAAGCCAACCCCGCCTTAAATGAGCGCTTTAAAGAGTATGACTTTTTTAGTGATGAATTTGCACACTCCTGCTTAAACCGCTTACAGCTTGGCAATAATAAGCAAATGGTTGATTTAACCGACCCCGCAGGCAGCTTACAGTTTGCAGGAAATTTAGATAACCCGGTATCGGCAAAGCTGTATGGCTAAGCCTAACACCCTTTCGCACTTTTTGTTTTGCCCAAATGAGCCGGTTGCTGCGGCTCATCCAAGCTTAAATTTAGTGTATGTATTGGCTTCACATTGCAAGGCGCACTACCCCCATGCGCCTACGCAATTTATTAGCCGGCATTTATATTTGCAGCTTTGTTGGCAAGCTATTTATGCCTATTGTTATTGGCATACGTGCAAACACAACACGCATGATCCAATGCAGTTACAGTTAAAAATGTGCGGCGCGTATAGCCGTGGGTTTACCCTTACAGGCGCGCCTTTATTAAGTAAAGCTGAGCAAAGTAATGCACTAATTGAATTTGTAAGCTGTGTAGGTAAGTGGATAAATATTAACTATGCGCTGGGTAAAAAAGAGCAAGGCCGGTTGTTAATCGACACCCTTAACAGTGCATTTGAGCGCGCTCATAGCTTAAATTTAGCAAGTGCTGAGCACATTACACATTGCCATCAACAGTTACATAACTTAATCAGTAATCACTTTAATTTACACACCCCATTTAAATTAACGCCTAAGCGCTTAACGTGCTGTCGTTATTATTTAGCAGGTTATAACAAATGCCAAACCTGCCCAAAAAAGGATATTAAAACCAATGAACACACGTCTTAAAACGATTGACCTTGCCCGAGGTGCGAGCGTTTTTATTATGATTTTAGTACACACTTTATGGATGTACTCGAGCACGGAGTTGCAAAGTGAAAGCCTATTTGGCGCTGTTATTCATATACTTGGCAAAGGCACAGCCTCGTTTTTGGTGGCAATGGGGCTATCTATGGCACTTTCGCGTAGGCAAACACCCATGTTATTAATTAAGCGCGGCATACAGCTTTTACTACTTGCGTATTTAATGAATGCGGCAAAGTTTTGGCTACCCATTGAGGTATTTAACACCATGCCCGAGGCATTTATAAATGCGTACGGCTGGCAAAGTCCGCTCAGTGCGGGGCAATTACAATTTATGGTGCTCACAGGTGATATTTTACAACTTGCCGGAGTAAGCTTATTGCTATTTGGGGCACTTAATATTGCCCGTTGGAAAACCGCATGGATTGCATGCTTAGCCATTGCTATTGCACTTGTAAGCCAGTTTGTAAGGGGGCAGCAGTTTGCACTTTCGCCGTATATAAGCGATTTGTTTTTTGCTAATAACTACCAAGTTTATTTTCCGGTGTTTCCGTGGATAAGCGCTATATTAACCGGCTACGTGCTTGGGCGTTTATACATAAATAGTCAGCATAATGCTGCGTACTTATTTAGTGTATGCGCAAAGTTAGGTGCTGCATTATTAATTATTGGTACAGCGTGGCTTATTGCTGATTTTAAGGGGCAGTTTGGCAATTTTTTCCATTTAAATGGCGGCGGTATTATTTATTTAATCGGTTTAAATTTATTTGGTTTAGCTGTAATAGAATATGTATTTGGTAATAAATTCAACGGCCCTATTACACGGGCTCTTTTGTATGCGAGCAAGCATGTAACGGCCCTTTACATTATTCAATGGGTGCTAATTTGCTGGCTTATGGGCGTGTTTGGTTATCACACTCAGTCACTGTGGCCAACACTGTGCTTAATGGGCCTTATGGGTTTACTAACCTTTGCAGTGCACAAAGTGTATTTGCAAACTAAGCAAACCATACTCGCAATTAAGCAAAAGCCTAAGCGTACAGCATAAACTAAACTCTCTGGGCTGTTACCGGTAAGGTAATAGCCAGCCATAACAAAACGTGCACCAAAAAATGAGCAATATACTCATGAGCTAAGAGTATATAAAATAGTTAACGAGTGCAGTCGTGCTTTTTATTTACCTCGTTATTTATATGCAAGATTGTGTATTCGTCAGTTATTTTGTTTGGAGTTTAGTTTGAAAGTAGAACAGCCTGTATTAGGCAAAACTGGCACGTTAATTTTTTTAGTTATTTTAGGGCGTGTTGATCTTTGCGGATTGAAATTTGTTCAATCTAGGGGGGATTAAATCGCGGCGCGAGATTTGTAACCTAGTGGGCTAAGTAAAAATCGAGCAACAAAGAGTTTATCGCCCCTAGGCCGAACCCGAAGGGCAGCGCATGTTTGGCATTTATGCTGCGTTATCGCCTATTTATGTGGAATAACCACACTTCATAGGCTCTGCCTTGCCTAAAAGCCAAACACACTGCTGCAAATTCAATCATCAAAGATCAACACGCCCTAGGGCGTGTTGATCTTTGTTGAAAAAGTAAATGGCATAGCAACAAGGTATAATTGGTTTCGCCAAAAATCAAACATACCACCGAGAACGGATGTTGCTATGCCAAGAACAATGTTAACAGATAAACGCTGGTTAAAGCTCAAAGAATTAATGCTCAATAGTGGTCGAGTTTATAATAAATTTGACCACCGAATGACGCTAGAAGGTATTTTGTATCGAATGCGCACAGGAATTCCTTGGCGAGATTTACCACCACACTTTGGGCTTTGGAGTACTGTGTTTAGGCGCTTTAACTTATGGTCTAAGAAAGGCATTTTAAATACTATTTTTAAACATTTAGCCCTCATCACTGATTCTGAATGGCTATTCATTGATGGCAGTATTGTGCGAGCACATCAACATAGTAGTGGTGCAAAGAGCGACAAAGATGAGTCGATAGGTAAAAGTCGGGGTGGCTTTTCAACTAAGATTCATCTGGCCGTTGATAGCTATGGATACCCAGTACACTTTGAATTAACAGGTGGTCAGCGAAATGACTTTGTTATGGCAGAAAGCCTAATAAAACATTCGCCTAAAAGTGACTATGTGATTGCTGATAAGGGCTACGATAGCCAATCAATTCGTGACTATGTAACTGAGCATGGAAGTGAGCCACTAATCCCTCGGCGTAAAGATAACACCAAGAAAAACAATGATATGGATTGGGATCTATACAAGTATCGACACTTAGTTGAAAATGCGTTTGCACGAATAAAGCACTTCAGAGCAGTATCAACTCGGTACGATAAATTAGAAAGGAACTATGCATCAATGGTTTCATTAGCATTCGCTATTATGTGGTTATCGATGCATACCTGACTAAAATACAAACAAAGATCAACAACCCCTAGTGCATTTCCCCCTTTAACTACCGATTTATATTTACCTGCCTTACCTACTATGGTTGAGAAACTAAATACCAATCAAGCCATGGTTAACTTAACGCTTAGCGTATATTTTGCAGCCTACGCAATAGGATTATTATTTTGGGGACCGCTAAGCGAAAAGTTTGGTCGTAAACCTATTTTACTTACGGGCCTTGGAATATACGTAATAGGCAGCGTACTTTGCGCGTTATCTAACTTTGTAGAAATGCTAATAGGTGCTCGCTTATTACAAGCCTTTGGCGGAAGTGCAGTAACGGTTGTAGCTACGGCAATAGTTAAAGATTTGTACGATGGCCGCGAGCGAGAAAAAATTATAGCCACTATTATGTCGCTGGTTATTATTGCTCCTATGGTTGCCCCTGTGCTGGGCGCATTGCTATTAAAAATTGCTAATTGGCATATGATGTTTGCTGCTTTGGCGGTATTTGGTTCGTTGGCTATGCTTTTTACCTTTTTTTACCGCGAAACCTTGCATACACGTTACGCAGGGTCTGTATTTCAGTCGTGGGGGCGTTTAGCTATGGTTGTTAAAAATCCGCCATTTTTATCGCTATTGGCTGTTTTTACTATTGTGCCTATGGCGTTAATGTCGTTTTTAGCTGCGGGTTCATACGTGTATATAAATGGCTTTGGTTTATCTGAGCAAGCCTTTAGTTATGCTTTTGCCGCTAATGCGCTGTGCGCGTCGTTTGGGCCAACGCTTTATATGCGGCTTTCTAAGCGTGTATCTATAAAAAAAATAATTACCGCTAGCTTTTTAATACTCACAGCATGTGGTGTTAGCACTATTTTTATAGGCGGTTTATCGCCTTGGATTTTTGGTGCGCTGGCAGCAATAGCTACTTTAACCGTTATTATTACTCGTGTACCCGGTACTAACCTAATGTTAGAGCAGCAAACAACGGATACGGGCTCTGCTGTAGCTGTTATTCAGTTTTGCTCTATGATTGCAGGCGCAATAGGCATGGCGCTTGTATCGCTTAATCCAGATACGTTAATTAAAAACTTAGGGTTTATTCAGCTAAGTATTGGCCTTATAGCGCTTACTTTGTGGCTAGTATTTAAAAATAAGGCGTATGTAAGCGCCTATATGTCTAAGGTTTAAACTCTCTAAAACCCAAAAGGTAGTACAGCAAATAAATCTGGCTGTACTGCCTTTTTAAAGTTATTCCCCTGTTTTTATTGCTTCAATTACTGTATTCATACGTTTTGCCATTGGCCTATTACGATGATGACACACATAAATATTTTCACTGATTGGATTAGCTAGATGATGCGTTTTAATAAGCGCAGGTTTATTAAAAGCACTTACTGCGTGCGCAGGTAAAACCGTAAAACCCAGCCCTAAACTTACCGGCTCCAGTATTAAACTTATTTGGTTAGAAAACCCCGTGCGCTGAATTTGATCAACATGTTCAAACTCACTGTAGTTTTCGCTAAGTAATAGCTGTGCGTGGTGTTTTGCATCGGGGTGGCCAATAAAGCCAAGCTCACATAAAACCTCCCACGTTGGGTTTTTAATATGTGCGGGGGTAACTAATAATAGAGATTCTTTACCTATTTTGTGGCTGGTAACTTCGCTAAGCGTGGGGGCTTGGGTTAAAAAGCCTATGTCGGCACTGTGGTTTGCCACAGCTTGCTCTACACTTATATTGGGTGCAAAGCGATAATCAATATTAAGCTCGGTATGCTCAGCCTGTAATGCTAATAACTGGCTATAAAATTGTAGCCCACAACTACCTGGCGATTGTATTTTTACTAGGCCGCTGTAAGGCGAGTCATCTTTTAATTGTTGCTCTAAAAATTGCCATTCTTTTAATAACAAGCTGCCTTGTTGATACAGGTTTTGCCCATGTACGGTAAGGGTAAATTGTTTGCCGTGGCGCTCCAATAGCGCGCAGTTTACTTGTTGCTCAAGCTTTTTAATATGCTGGCTCACGCCCGATTGGGTCATAAAAAGGCGCTCGGCAGTTTGGGTAAAATGATTTACCTCAACCAACGTACAAAACGTGTTTAACCATGTAGGGTTTATCATTACAAAACATACTCAAAATGATGATTAATGATAATTTTACTTAATAACGGCTAATTCGTAAACTAACTTCATCAACTAATCACAGTTAAAGAGGACATATTATGAGTCATACATATCCACGTAGTTTTTCGCACATTGGTATTTCAGTACCGGATGTTGAAAAAGCCGTAGAGTTTTACACTAAGGTGATGGGCTGGTACACCATAATGGAGCCTACCGTGATCACTGAAGATAACAGCCCAATTGGCGAAATGTGTACCGATGTATTTGGTCCAAATTGGGAAAAATTTAAAATAGCGCACCTTTCAACAGGCGACCGTATTGGTGTAGAAATTTTTGAATTTAAAGACCAAGAAAACCCTAAAGACAACTTTGAATACTGGAAAACCGGTATCTTTCATTTCTGTGTACAAGACCCAGATGTAGAAGGCTTAGCGGATCGTATTGTTGCTGCAGGCGGTAAAAAACGTATGCCAGAGCCACGTTACTACTCCCCTGGTGAAAAGCCGTACCGCATGATCTACATGGAAGACCCATTTGGTAACATCCTTGAGATTTACAGCCACAGCTACGAGCTTATTTACAGCGCAGGCGCTTACTAAACGTAGCTAGTTTAAAAAAGTTTAGCTAAAAACAAAGGCCGCAGTATTTATTACTGCGGCCTTTTTATTTATTACATGATTAAATTTTTAAAGGTGTTAACTTTTAGCACCAAGCGAGCTATGTAAGGCATTTTTATAGGCCTCATACGCGGGTATAGCTGAGGTAATAATAGCCGCAACAGTAATAACGGCGATTACTTTTAAAGTCTCTATATTAAGCATGTTTGCATTTAAAAATAAGCCGTACGTGGCGCCTAGCCAATCCCCTAAAAGCCATAAAGTTAAACTCAGCAAAGCTGCCGCTGCTATGCTTGCCAGTATTACTAAAATTAAGGCCTCTACCAGTACTAAGCTAAAAATAACGCTTGGCCCTGCGCCCAGTACACGTAGCACGGCAATTTCGTTTTTACGCTGCGCCATAGAGGCAAGTAACATGGTTGATAAGCCAAATAACGACGATACCAACACCAAAATACCAATAATGCGCAGTAGGTTTTCAACGGTTGCCATCATTTGCCAAAGCTCGGTCATGGCAACACCGGGTAACACAGCCATTAACCTGTCGGCTTTATAGTTGTTTATATCGCGCTGTAATTTAAAGGTGGAAAATTTAGACTTTAAACCGAGCATTACTGCGGTAATGCTCTCGGGAGTGGTGTTTACTGAGTCTACATTATTAAGTAATTTAGCTTGTTTTGCCGGTGATAAATGTATGGCCTCAATAGCGTTTAAGCTTACATGTATGGTTTTATCAACAGGTGTGCCGGTGGGGCTAAGTATGCCCTTAATTATAAAAGGGGTGTTGTCGTGATGGGTAAAGCTTGTGTTACCAATACCATGAGCAATCACTACGCTTTGGCCAATTTTATAATTGAGCTTTTTGGCTACATCGGACCCTATCACCGCTTCAAATAATGCTTTAAATGGCTGGCCGCTATTAAAAGTAAGTGGTTGCTTAGTGCCGTATTTAAAGTGTTCAAAGTAGCTATTATTGGTGCCCATTACTCTAAAACCACGGTGCGAGTCGCCAAGCGAAATGGGAATTGCCCATTTAACTAATGAGCTGCCTTTTAGGGTTTCATAGCTTTTGTAATTAATATTACTGGTGGGGCTGCCCATTCTAAATACCGAGTAAAGCAGCAGATTTAACTGCCCACTAGGTGCGCCTACTATCATATCTACATCTGAAATGGTTCTGTTAAAGCTCTCTTTGGCTTGTTGACGAATATGCTCAACACTTAACAGCACGCTTATACTTATAAGTAATGATAAAAAAGTAAGTATGACCGATTTTCGCCTACTGGCTAAGCTGCTCCACGCTAACGATACTAGCATTTGCTGCCCTCCTCTTTTAAAAGCGAAGTTACATCAACACTTAGCTCAAAAAATTGTTGTAAGTGCATGTCGTGACTTACAAATACAAGCGTTATGCTGTGCTGCTTACATAAATCAATGAGTAAGGTCATAAATGCATCGCGCGATGCGGCGTCTAATGCTGAGGTGGGTTCGTCAACTAATAGCAGTTTTGGTTTATTTATTAAAGCGCGGGCAATGGCCACACGTTGTTGCTGGCCAACACTTAGTGTATTTGCTGCTTTGTGCAAAATAGTAGTCGGTAACTTAAGCGCTAAAAGCAGTGCGCTCGCCTCTTGCTCTATTTTTGTATTGCCCGTTTTTGCAAAGTAACTCGCCAGCTGAATATTTTTTAAAACACTTAAATACGGTATTAAATTAAACTGCTGAAACACCACGCCAATGTTCTGGGCTCTAAATTTATCGCGTTTTTTTGACGAAAGCGTTGAAAATGCTTGCTCAAGCAAGGTTATATCGCCACCTTGTGGTGTTAGCACTCCTGCTAACAAATTAAGTAATGTGGTTTTACCTGAGCCAGATTCGCCGTGTAAAAACACTTGCTCCCCCTGCTTTACTTGCCAAGTGGGAATATAAAACGAGGTTTTATCGGCTTTGTGGTACTTATAGTTAAGTTGATTAATATGTATGGCAAAGGGAGTTGAGGCCGAAGAGAATGTATTAGGCAAAGATGAGACTCCTATGGTTTGATAATGGCTGATATGTTATAACGTTTTTCCTGAAGCCCTAAGCCAATTGAGATGAAAATATGTCAAAAAATGTAACTAAAATGGTTGCTTGGTTTGTTATAGCCTTAGCCAGTTTAGTATTTACCTGTGAGTCAGTGGCTAAAAGTTCAAGCTACGAAGAAATAGAGTGGATTCAGTTAATGCCTAAAGACGATTTAGACGCACTGCTTAATCCGCCAGAGTATTTAACCGAAATTGAAGATGGCTCAGAGCAAGACACACTCGATAGCCTAGACGCTAAGCCGTTCGAAAACGAGCAAGATAAACGCTATCAGCAAGCATTAAGTTCCGCACGAGTAATTGAGAGCTATAATAATAAAAAGATTCGCGTGCCTGGTTTTATCGTGCCGCTTGAATCTGAAGAAGGTAAGCGCATTAGTGAGTTTTTTGTAGTGCCTTACTTTGGGGCATGTTTGCATATGCCACCACCGCCGCCAAACCAAATAATTTATGTTAAATTTGAACAAGGCGTTGAGCTGCAAAGCCTATACGACGCATTCTGGTTTGAAGGGAAAATAACAATAAATACCGTAGAAAACGAATTAGGTACATCGGCTTACGAGCTTAAGTTAGACCGAGTTTTACCGTACGAGGAATAATATGAATAAAAAATATCTGCTCTGCTCATTAGTATTAGCAAGTGCGTCTGTTGGCGTTAATGCGTGCGAATTTCACTCAGGGGTTGGCTTAAATCAGTTTCATCCGTTTGCTCGTCAAAGCTTTCAGACGCCTATATTTGAGCGTTTTTCTGTAAAGCACGCTAAACAAGCGCAAGTAAATGTTGGCGATACAAGCACAGCTAATTTTGGCTACTTAGTGCCTAAACGTTACAGCGCGGTAAGTGTTAAGTTTGTAGCGCCACAAGGTATTAAACTTATCAGCAAGCCTTCAATATTATTAGAGCGTACACGCGGAATACACAGCATAAAATACGTTGCTAATAAACCCGGTAAATCAGAAATTTTGGTGCAAATAAGCGGCCTTTTAAATGCAAAGCCTTTTACGCTAGAGCAAAAAATAGAAGTAACAGCGAGTTAAATACATTTAACTTATAAATAAAAATAAGGCTAACGTTATGTTAGCCCTATTTTTGTAGCTTTAAATAAAAAGTGATAAGTGCGCGTTAGGCACCTTTACCACAACACTTTTTATATTTACGGCCGTTACCACATACACACGGATCGTTTCGCCCTACTTTAGGCGTACCACGCGTAATAGGGCTTTGCGGTGGCGGGCAGCAGCTTGTGTTAGTGCAGCCTGAACTGGTTGGCGTTGAAGGTTTATCTGTCATGTTTTTTCCTTTTTAAATAACCTGAGCTCTGGTTAAATAGTGTCTACCAAGAGCCATACATAGGGTTTGGTAGTAAAAATAAAGACTTTCCAAGCTTTGGTTGTAACGTGTTTATATTAGCCGATTCTTGCGTGATGCCGCTAAAGTCTTCTATGTTATCACCTATCTGAAATTTTATAACCTGCGGTTGTTGCCAATTATTTTGCGTGCCTTTAGGTGTATAGCAATCGGCTTTACCTTGTGTTATTTGTTGGCGGCGAAGGTCTTTATCGTTAATAAAGTGTGTGCCATCTACAGCGGTTTTATCGGCCTCAGAGCGGCCCATTAAACAGGTGTTTTCAACCGTTATTGGCAAGCCAACGGCTTTAAGGTTATTCCATGTGTGTACATCGTTTGCTTTATCGCGGTTGGTAACTAAGGCTACTTTGCCGCCTTGTTTGTAAAGCGCTTCTATAAACGATTTAGCACCAGGCACTAGCGTTGCGTTTTCGCTTTTTACCCAAGCTTGCCACGTATCTGGGGTATAACCTTTACCGCTCAGTTCGGTTTGCTTTTGATAGGCCGAGTTATCAAGTACGGTTTCATCTACATCCATCACGGCCACCCAGTTAGTTGCAGTGCGCGGTAATTGCGCAACTGCGGTTTGAGCTTGTTGATACATGTAAGTTGTTAATGCCTGATACTCTTTACTGGTTGTTTGCCACAAAACCGATGCCGATAGTGCATTTGCATTATCTGAAATTGAAACCGATACCGCGCAATGGTCGCTCAGCATAGCCTCTTTTTGCATATTCTTAAAAAGGTGTACTTGAGCAGAGTTTGCAATATTTGTAGCGTCCATTTTACCCACAATTATATGATCAATGGGCGCAGGATAGCGTGCTTGGCAACCAGGTAAATTTTTAGTTGTTATGCTTGTTGAGCGCTCATTACTTATTAAAGTGCGGGTTAATCGGTTATAGGGAGCAGAAATACGATGGTTAAAATCACCCAGTACAATGTATGGTGTGTTTGTAGTTTCTCGTTTTGCTATCCAGCTATCTAAAACAGGCGCTTGTTGGGCATAGGTTTTACATGCTGGCGAGTCACTTTTAAGGTAGTCATCTACAAAACAGCCGCTTTTCATGTGTACGTTAAGTATATCGGTGGGGCCTTGCGGCGAGTTTACTGTTAATTGTAAACCATAACGTAGCCCTGTTTTTGTTAAACCTAGCGGCTCAAAGGGCGTACTTTTTAATACAGAAATGCTTTTTTTAACTGCAAAAGCCACTTTTTGCTGAGTTGATAAAGCCCCAGTTTTACGGCACGTGTAAGCGGGGCTTGCAGCCCTATTCGACACAATAAGTTGCCACTCACTTTGGGGAAATATTTGCTTTAATGCCTCTTTAGACGCCACCTCTTGCAGGGCGAAAACGTCGGCATTTAACGAATTTGCATAGGCTTTCATGGCTTCAATATCGCTAGGTGTTCTGGGTTTACAGCCTGTATTAATGGGGTAAGCTAAGTGCTCAACGTTCCACGTTACTACTTTTAATGGCTGCGCTGTGTTTGCCATTTGTGCGCTATGCTCAGCCGCGGCACTATTTGTATTTTTTGGTGTTACGCTAGAGGTACAGCCAATACTAAGTGCGCCAATAAAAGTAATCGTTAATGCATTAAGCACTTTCATGTATTTAGTCCTTTGTTGTTAGAGTTCGTTTGCCAGTTTTTTATAGCCTTTTACTAAATCGTGATTGGCCGAGACCACCGATTCAGAAAAGCTTGAGTACTCTGGCGGTACTTTACTTATGCTGTTTAAATCAAAGCCGGGCTCTATATTGGTCATTGGCGGCACATGAAAATCGTTTGGTAAGTTTAACCCGTCAATTACACAGTTGTGCCTTACTACACAGCCATTGCCAATTTCTGATCTAAATACTACCGAGTTAAAGCCAATAAATACATCGTCACCTACACTACATGGGCCATGTATAATTGAACGGTGCGCTATAGATGTACGCTCGCCTATAGAAACCGCCGCCCCGATTTAGAATGAATAACCACACCATCTTGTATGTTTGAATTTTTTTTAATAACAATAGGCTGCATGTCGCCGGTGTCGTCTACTTCGTCGGCTCTAATTACTGCATAGGGGCCAATAAATACGTTGTCTTCAATAATTACTTTGCCGCAAATAATGGCTGTTGGGTCTATAAATGCACTTTGCGCTACGCTCGGCATGTGGCCGTTTGGATTTTTTCTTAACATGTTTACTCCTTACTATTTAACAGTGTGGCTATGCAAATTTTTGGTCGTACACTACGGCATTGTGCGCATGTAGGCTTTCTTGGTGCTCAACTTTAAAGTGGTAGTCGCAAATATCTGTATTTTGCTCAAGGGCGTGCTTTAACCTGCGGGCGGCATCTTCACAAAACAGTAGGTTTTCGGCGTTTAATTTGGCAAAGGCTTGCTCGTCTTCTCGTTTTACCGCGGTTTGTACTGGCGTGCCTATGGCTTGTTCCATTTGCGTAATAAGAGTGGGTAAATCAGGAAGTTGCTCGCCTTGTAAGCTCATGTTTATATACGCATACGAGCGCTGGCTGTGCGGTGTAGCTACACTGCCTTGCTGCGATGTAAGCCACTCTAACAAGGCATTTTTATCAAGCTGTTGCTCTGTAAATTGCTCTGCTACGGCGTCGCTTAACGCTTGCCTAGAAAGCGCGGCCGAACACGGGCACGTGCTAGAATAAGGAATTGTTAGGCTAAGCTCGGTTTTAATAACGCCATTTGTAATGGTTTTGCTAATAGCCACCGGATACGCCTGAAACCCAGATTGATTAGATAAAAGCGCGGGCTTATTTATTACAAGCTCAAAAGCTAAATCTACTTTGGCACTTAAGCTTAAGCCTTGCTGAGAGCTCAGCATGTCTTCAACTAGAGTTGTTAAAACTTGGCCATTGAGCGGCTTATTAGCCAGTTGTTCATTAAGCAATAAATACAAGCGCGACATATGTATGCCTTTTGCATTTGCTTTATCAAGGCTAACAAATATGCCTGCTTTGGCGTGAGTATGTAGTTGCTCACCTTTGTTATTTAAAATATGTAACGGCAGTGAAACCTCTTCCATACCCACCCATTGTAGTGGGCGTGCATTAAGAGAATTAGGCTGCGAAGTAATATCGGGCAAATGGCTTTTAGCATTCATAAATTTAAATATTCCGGTTAACGATTAAATACAAGAGGCATAGCAGGTTTACTTGGCTTAGTGACCGTTTTGCCATCGTAAAGGCGCTCGCCATTAACCCAAGTGCTTACTATTTTTGAAGAAAACTCAACACCATCAAAAGGCGTCCAGCCACATAGGTAGCGGCAAGAGTCATGGCTCACCTTTGTGGTGTGTTGTGTACTTACCAGCACTAGGTCGGCGTAGTAGCCCTCTTTTATAAAGCCTCGTTTATTTATACAAAAACGCAGCGCAGGGTTATGCGCGGTTTTTTCAACTACTTGTTCAATGCTTAAACGGCTGTGTTTTACATGCTCAAGTAAGCTTAAAAGTGCGTGCTCTACTAAGGGCAAACCTGCTGGCGCATTAACATAATCGGTTTGTTTTTCTTGCCACGTATGCGGGGCGTGGTCGGTAGCAATAATATCTATTTGATTATTTTTAACCGCGTTTATAAGCGCATCACGATCGGTGTTAGCTTTTATGGCAGGGTTACATTTTATTAAGTTACCCAAAGCTGGGTAATCTTGCTCGCTAAAGTATAAATGGTGAACACAGGCTTCTGCGGTAATGCTTTTATTGGCTATATCGCCTTTAGTAAATAAACTCAGCTCTTTTTCGGTCGTTATGTGTAATACATGCAGTTGCGCATTGTATTTTTTAGCAAGCGACACCGCATACGACGATGAGGCATAACAAGCCTCTGCGTCGCGTATTTTAGGGTGGTCGGTAATGTTAGGTATAATGCCTTGCTGCTCATAGCGCTGATTGTTTTTGCTAATGGTTTTACCGTCTTCGCAATGGGTAACTATAAGCACTGGGCATTCACGAAAAATTCCCTCTAGTGCTTCTGGGTTCTCTACTAATAAATTACCGGTAGATGCGCCCATAAACACTTTTACGCCACATACTTTTTTAGGATCGAGCGCTTTAATATCATCTAAATTGTGCTCGGTTGCGCCAAGGTAAAATGAGTAATTGGCATAAGAGTGCTGCTCGGCTATGGCGTATTTTTCTTCAAGCGCAGCTTTGTTTGTGGTTGAAGGATTAACATTGGGCATTTCCATATAACTGGTTATTCCGCCGGCCACTGCAGCACGTGATTCAGTTAATATAGAGCCTTTATGAGTAAGCCCCGGCTCTCTAAAATGCACTTGGTCGTCAATCATACCTGGGAGTAAGTACGCGCCTTTAGCGTCAATTACATCATCGTTTTCGCTCGGGGTGATATTAGGGGCAATGCATTCAATAAATTGGTTAGTAATACGTACATCAGCAAGTTGCGTTTTACCTTCGTTAACCAATTGGGCATTTTTTATTAGTTGGCTTTTCATGCTTTCAGCTCTTATTTAGTCAGCAATTTATGTTTAATAGGTGTGAGTTGGCGGCTAAATATTAGCTTTGCCAACTAATAACAGGGTTGTTGCGCGTCACTTCTGTTGAGCCTTGCCCTGCGTTACTAATCCACTGCACGTTAAGCGCATTAAGTGAAGGCATTAACTTAAACAACGTGACCGAAAAGCCTAAAACCGGCGTTTTGCAGTTAAAATTGTAGGTGGCTTCAACATTATGATGATCGTGGTCATCGTGGTCATCGTGATCACTGTGGCTGTGAGCAAGTGAGTTTTCGGTGCTTTGTAAAATACACTGCCCTTTTATATCAATAGCATGGCTGCTATTTTTTAACTGCTGGGCAAGTACATCAATAGCATTTTTATCTGCTGAGTTTGCAGCTTGGTGCTCAAAACCTAGCGCATCAGCAGCAGGAATAATAAACTGCATTTGCAGCACGCTACCCTCTTGGGCAATAAGTAACTCACCTTCCCCATGCACATGCTTTTGAGCATGAGCACTAAAGCCCATACTTAATAGCAGGGCAACACTCAGCCCTTTTGTAAACGTTTTCATAAGCTAACCCTTATTTAAAATAGAGCTAAATACAGCAATTGTTATAATATAACATATTGGTTATATCCTAAAAAGATAATAATTAAGGCTCTATTGGGCTGGTAAAGCCATTTATTGTTTATAGGTACAGGTGCTGGTAAATTTAGGTTAGTTACTTTTTAAGGAAAAACATGAAACTCTCATTGGAAGATATCACCGCCTATAACTACGAAGCCGTATGCGATTTAGAGGTTGCTAAAACACAAGAAGAATACGTAGCGTGTAATATGTGGTCGTTGGTTGAGGCGCACTACAATAGCGGGTATACCTGTAGAGCGATTTACTTAAATAGTACACCTGTTGGCTTTTTTATGTGGGTACAAGAAACCCCTACAAAGGTTTCTATTTGGCGCTTTATGGTTGATCAAACTTATACCAACTCCAATAAATAGCTGATCTATTTTACTTGCTAAAACAACCCATTTCTTTGTTTTAAATTTCGTGAAGGGAACAACCATTTACATCAATTTACGCCTAGAACTGAATTGTTTTTTCGGCGTAAAATTTAGAACACATACTTAATGGAGTTGGTATTATCAAAATAAAGGTATTGGGCGCAAAGCACTGGCTATGGCAATTGAAGAGATTAAAACGATTTCTAAGCTTGAACAAATCGAAATTTGTTATAACCCGCAAAACCCAATAGCTAAAGACTTTTATTCAAGCTTTGGGTTTGAAGAAGTTGGCCTCGATGAGGACGAAGACGATATGTTAGCGGTTATTAAAATTAGCCGTTAACTCATTGATAAGTAGACCGCTAATTTTAAGGAATAATAATAGTTGAAAGGAAATACTGTCATCATAAGACCATTTTCAGAGAACGACTTTTTAGCCGTTCAAAACTTATATCAGCAAGGTATTGATACCGGCAACGCGACGTTTCAAACTGAAGCTAAAAGTTGGGAGCAATGGAATAGTTCTATGCTCAACTGTTGTCGTCTTGTTGCAGTTGAGGATGAAAAGGTGCTTGGCTGGGCTGGGTTATCTGCGGTTTCTAGCCGTGAGGTTTACTCGGGCGTTGCCGAGGTAAGTGTATATGTTGCAAACCAAGCCCAAGGTAAAGGTTTGGGGCACGCATTGCTTTGTGCACTCATTAAGGAATCAGAAAGCAACGGTATATGGATGCTACAAGCCAGTATATTCCCTGAAAACATAAGCAGCATTGCACTACATATTCGTAATGGTTTTAGGCAAGTTGGAAACCGAGAAAAATTAGGACAGCTGCATGGCGTATGGCGCAATGTAGCTTTAATGGAAAGGCGCAGCGCTGTAGTAGGCCTATAATCCTACAAACAGCGCAATGAGTGTGTATGTGCCTTTGGTGAATGTTAAACCGTTTTAGCGGGTAACTTTGCGGCTGTTACTGCTAAATAAGTGAGTCCAATAATACCTGTTAGTGCAAAGGCCGATAAAATAAATGGGTCAACTAACAGGTTATCTTTAAATTCAAAGGAGCCAGCTGATATTTTTTTCCAGCCCATAAAGTGCTGATTAGCAGCGACTGTTGCGCCAAAAAAACCAATTACTGAAGCAAAATATTTGCCTATCCAGTGTGTAACCGCAGGCGTTATTAATAATAAACCCAAAAGGCCAATTACTGATCGCTGCACTCTACAATAGGGGACACATACACAATGCCTAATAAATCTGTGCTCCACGCAGCTATTGAAATAACAATAGCTATTAAGCCCACTATTTTAATATGCGCAGAATAGGTGCTTAAATTTAGAACGTTCATGTACTGTTTTCCTACTTAAAATTATGCTAATGCAAGTGCGGTTAAAAACATGCCTAAGCCAAACACAGTGTGCCCTGCAAAGCTTTTTATGCGCGTAACTGTGGGGTTAGGTGTTTTTGCACCGGCCATGCCCGCCCCCATGCCTGGCATCATAATAAAAAAGGGGGCAACTATGCCAAACCATGCAACAAGTAAAGCAGGTAGTATGGTTGGCAAATCAAGCCATTGGGTGTTTACACACACCATTAATATTAAACCGTACGTTATGCCAATTAGGTAATGTACAACCCATCCAATGGCAAGCTCACCCGGTATTTTTTCGGCCTTAGGTAGCGCAGGCTGATAAAACTGCCCCGACTTCATGTGGCCTACCCAGCGCCCGACTAATCGCCAATTTGTGGCGGGTAAAGCAAAAAACTTAGCGAGTAACCCCGCGTAAATATCTAACACTAGTGTGCCCCCTATACCTATTAATATAAAAGTATAGATAGAGTCGTTGATCATGTGTTGTGTCTCCCGACGATACGTAAATTGGTAGGCGTTTTGCTGTTGAGTATACATAACACAAAGAGCAAAGCGCGTAGACTTGGTTATGTAATGTGATAATATTACCAAAACACCATTATGAACACTAATGGTAAAAACTGGTTTTGGAATGAATATAAATCATAATGCTTGAACGTAATCATCTACACATTATTAAAGAGGTTAATCGCCTTAAAAGCGTGACCGCCGCGGCCGAAAGTTTAAACTTAAGCCAGTCGGCTGTGAGCCATACTATTGCTAAATTAGAGCGCCGATTTGGCGTTAAGCTGTGGCGCCGTAAAGGCAATACGCTTGTGTATTCTCAGGCGGGGCTTTATTTACTTTCGCTTGCAGACAAAATGGTCGCAGAGTTTGAATATGCCGAGCGAGTACTGCAAGAGTTTGCCCAAGGCCGCCGAGGAATAATGCGCATAGGAATGGAGTGCCACCCGTGTGAGCAATGGCTAATGGGTAAAATTCAGCAATTTTTAAAAGCATGGCCAGAGGTAGACGTAGAAATAAAAAGTGCCTTTAGGTTTGATGGCATAGCAGCGCTAAACGCCAACGAAATAGATGTACTAATAACCCCCGACCCCGTAAATACAGAGGGCTTAAACTTTAGGTCGGTATTTAACTACAATTTATGTATTGTAGTGAGCGAGCAAAACCCGCTATACAACAAAACGTTTGTTACAGCACACGATCTCGAAGACCAAATACTTTATACCGTGCCCGTAGGCTACAACCGCTTAGATGTATATACCCGATTTTTAGACCCTGCTAACGTGCAACCTAAACGCAGAGTACCGATAGAAACCACCGAAATGATGTTGCAATTAGTGTCTGCCAATCGTGGCGTGGCAGCATTACCCGAGTGGCTAGTGTCATCACACGAAAGCCGTTTAGGTATAAAAGGCATCCGCATAGGTAATAAAGGGCTGCAAAAAAGCGTTAATGTAGGCGTGCGAGATGACGACTTACAGCTTGATTATGTAAAAGGGTTTATAGAATCAACCCGCTCTAATGTGTAAATGGATTTGCTGTTAAATGTAGGGTGTTAAAGTGAATTAACTAAGTTCGTGGAGTATTAACTTGAGCTGTTAGATATGTGCCAGTGTAGGTCGGATAAGCGAAGCGCCATCCGACACAGTAAAATGCCTGTTCATTTATTATCAATATTTTATGTTGCATCGAGTGGTTGAACTCACAGCCAATATAAATCATTGGCTTCTAACCACCTGTTTAACCGTTGCGAGTATCAGAGAAACTTAAATCTGTTACTACCCTTATATAGTGTTACATATTCTCTTTTTTATATTATTATTGATGAATGAATACGTGGAAACTTAAACCAACATCAGATCTTCTATCTCCTTATGTTGAGTACATTTGGGCATTACAAGTAACAACCCCTAGCAAAATGTCTGCTTTGCTACTTCCTAACCCCGCAGCAAATGCAATTTTATCTCCTTCAACCGTTCAACACATTTACCATAAGAACGGATTAAAATTGGAGGTGCAAGGCGGCCATTGGTTGTCTGCTTACACCGAAACTCTTTATGTCGATGATGAGTACCCTCGTCAACTTATTGGAATTAAGTTCTTTCCTGAAGGGGCATTTGGTTTGGGGTTCAAGCAAACGATAGAATCCAGTCATAAGGTTATCCAAGCTTTACCATCTTGTTTTAAATGGACTGATGAAATGGATATCAATCAACCGATTGAAACAGCAAAAATTATTGAGTCTCAGCTACTTGCTTTTAGTTCTCCTGTGGATACACAAGTATGGGAAAATGTTCATAAGGCTCGTTTGAGCATCAATGAAGGTAATAATTTAGATTTACTGCCTATTTCTAGAAGAACATTGGAGCGTCAATTTTCATTAGCAACGGGTTTATCACTTAAGCAATATGAACAAATGATAAGAATGGATCGGCTTATTTGGGCTATCTATCAAGAGCAAACTGACAGTATTAACTGGAGCGACCTTGCTTATCGATTTGGCTTTAGCGACCAACCACACCTGATTCGACAGTTAAAAAAAGCAATAGGTGTTACTCCAAAACGGTACTTAATTGAAAAGCACCTATCCATTGATTTATTTGGTGACTTTAACAGTTAAGGTTGTCGCATTTGATCAATTTTACTGAAACAGCAAGGTGTATATTAGCCCTGTTGTTCTTTACAGGAAATATAGATGAAAATTAGACAAGCAATTATTAGTGATACTAAGTCATTAAAAGACCTATCCAAACAAGTAATTATAACTTGTTACACTGGATTTATGGGAGAGGATATGGTTAATGGCTACATATCCAGTGGGGCCGTTAATGATGAGATCGATCAACATATTAAGAGTACTTTTGTTGCCGTTGATGAAAGTGAAGCTGTAAAAGGTTACGTTGTGATCATTGATGATTTAATTCATATCATGATGGTATCACCGAGTCAGCAACGAAAAGGTATTGGAGCAATATTGTTATCGTTTGCTGAAACAAAAATCCGTTCTAGGAATATGAAACCAACACTTGAAACATTTGAAACTAACACTCAGGCAATGAATTTTTACTTAAAGAATGGATGGACTATTACTCGTAGGGAGCTTGAACCCGATTATGGGTTTGTTCGTGTTTTTTGATAAGTAAATCTAATCATTGAACAGCAAGTTTATATATTTAACTTGCTGTTGCCTAAGATTGACGGACCGCTCATCGTTCCAAGCCGAGCTTCCTCAAAGTGCCATAAGCGGACATTGGTAATGCCCAATTGAGGTGTTACAGGCTCAATTAAGCACCTTAATGACTAAACCAAACCCAAATCAAAAATACCAAGCGTGGTGAATCACTCTTAAATTGTTTGTTAGGCGCGTTATTTAAGATGCAGTATTTGATTAAATAAACTGCGTTGAGACCCAATCTCTGTCGTTGCTATTACTAGAGACTTCAATAGTCTATCTGACGCTTGGTAGAAATTAGTAATTTGCCCTGAAAAATCTCTAATGTCCAACCTCGAAATAATTTTGTACTGGTTTAATGCATCAGCGTCTCTATGAGCTATAGTGTTAAGTCGAATTTCTCGAAATTGTTGAACTGTCACTTTATGAGCTTTTCGAAGCTCCTTCAATGAACTAGAGACTTCTTTTTTAGATTCGGCTGATAAGCCAGTGCAGTCAAAGATAAAACCCATTTTCTTACCAGTTACCTTTGTCATATCCCACTCATAAATTGTCAGCAATAGAGTACGTAAAGCTATGCCTCTTTTCGTCTCATTCGGATGCGCAAAAGCATCAGCTTTCAAGGCTTGGATATCTCTTTCGGCTAGAAGGAAGTAAAGACTCAGATTAAAAAACTGCTGAGATGCAGGGAAATATTCAGTGTTTATCTTTTCCATTTGTTCAACAAACGTAAGAATTGTGTTGTTGATAACCTTATCTTTAAGCTGGAACTCTTTGTTTAATTTTTTGTGTAATCGCCACAGAAGTAATGCTTTTAACTTTTTACCAAAACGCTTTTGGAACTCCATGCGGCACCATCGCTCTTGAACTTGGCGACGAGAATCAGAAAATTTTTTGCTTATCATAAATATTCCACCAAAGCGCCTAACGCCCGCATTTGCCGATGGTTTGGAACGCAGCGGAAAACTAGTCCGACAACATGCATTTGCTTAGGCGCGCTATTGCCAACCATTGTTCTCTTCGCACCAGTCATAAAGAATCATAATTTTTTCAAGTTCATAGATTGCTCGAAACAAATCACCGTAAAGCTTACACTCACTGAAATTAGCCATTGATTGAGTTATTGTATTATTAAGAAGAAATTCATGCGCCATATCATTACGATAATTAACGATAATTTCTAGATAGGCAATAAAATCTGGCCTTAAGCCTTTATCTCTTAGCTCGTTTTTGGTTGTTCCAAGAGTCCACTTTTTCATGCTCTCTGATGGAACGCCATACATTCTTGAGAGCAGCCCCTTTAAACCAAATTCCAGAATTTGAGCTTTGCCCATGAACATGGCGTATTGCTCAAGTACACTCTGATTTTTGTATCCTTCAAGCTTCGCATAGACTAATTCTTCAATGTCTCCAGCAGATAATGCCGCTACTTCTGTCATTCTCGATTCCTTATCGCTTCAGTCGCCTAACATTTTATAGTGAGCTCATCGCGTATATTTCTGCCGACCCCCACGCTCATTTATCTACGTTATTTAGTTTTAACAAATAACCTAAAGCATTACTATCACTATGTTTTCTTAAGCTTTAAAGTATAGTTAAATAAAATAATATGCTTACGCCGTTCATCTTCATGAATATTCGCGCAAAAAGCAGTTTGACCAATCAATTAACTACGGTATTTAGCCAATCTCAATGACCGTTTCTCGCTCTTTGCCGAAGTTCTGCTCAGTGCCAGGAGCAGACATTCACATAAAAATCGCTTATGTCCCATATATTTTGACTTAAAGACTTTTTTACGCTTTCTGTAGTAAGTTATTAACTAGTCGTTGATAACTTGGAGCTGTAGCTTCATATATCAGCTGACTATCTAGGTAAAACACCATGTAAGAAAGAACAAGGTGTTTTTATGAGGCATAAAGTCCGTAGAGTAGAGCTACTTAAAAATACTTAACAATGCTAAATCAGATCTTAAGTGCTGCCCCTAAATGTAGTTTATATCGCTCCATATCGACTTTTACTTGGGGATTTTTCATAACATCGCTACAAATAAAAGTTTCTAGTGGCTTCATTCCTAAAAACTGATTTGCTTTATGCACGGGTAAATACACACCATCTACCCCAGTCCCCTCAAAAAACTGCTCACTATCAATGAACGCATTTACTGGGGCATTCCACGTGACAGAAAGCATGTATTTTTTACCGTGAAGTAAGCCTCCAGATCCATACTGCTTTGAAATATCACTTCTAGACCTACCGTCGCTTTCATATAACTTACCGTGCCCTTTGGTAAACACCTCATCCATGTACTTTTTCACAGTCCAAGGAGGCCCCATCCACCATGCGGGCATCTGAAAGATTACCAAGTCAGCCCACAGCCATTTAGAAATTTCTTCATCGACATCATATCCCTTATCAATAGTTGTGTTACGAACATTACAGTTACTTTGTACAAAGAAGTTTTCAGCAAAGGCTGTGAGCGAATTGTTAAGCTCACCTTTAGAGTGAGCGAAACATTTACCGCCATTTAAAATTAAGATATTTTTCACTATGTACTACTACCCATTCTTTATTGAAATTCACTTAAAAACCTTTAATTGATAAGTGTCTGACATTAAATGCCTATTTGATGCCTTTTAATCCAGTTAGAATCTCTTCGCCCACTTTACGAGCTGATTGCGGGTTTTGACCAGTAATAACTCGCCTATCATTCACAACGTTTACCGTCCATGCAGCACCATAAATGTGCTTTGCACCTTTGGACATTAATGTATCCTGTAGTGAGAAAGGAACAACTTCTGTTAGCCCTATATTTGACTCTTCCTCGTTAGTAAATGCAGCTAATTTTTTTCCTTTAACGAGGTATTGTCCGTTACTAAGCTTGACGTCTGTAAGAGCCGCTGGGCCATGACAAATCGCGCTTACAATACCGCCTCGCTCATATATTGAAACAGTTAATTTATTGATAAGTTCATTGTTCGAGAAGTCCCACATAGTTCCGTGACCGCCTGCATAAACTACTGCTTGATAATCTTTACTGTTTACATCTTCAATCGCTTTTGTATTTATAATTGAAGCCATGAGCTTTTTATCATTTATAAACCTAGCATTATCTTCATCTGAAAAATCTAGACTTTTAGGGTCTATTGGGGCCATTCCACCTTCAATGCTAGCAACATCAACTTCAAAGCCTGCATCAGCAAGGACGTAATAAGGATGTGTTAACTCACCTAACCAAAAGCCAGTTTTCATATCTAACGAACCCATTTTATTGTGGCTAGTCAGTACGAAAAGGATTTTATCCGCAGCAAAACTTGGAGCCGCGAAAACTAGTGTCATTAATAATAATAAAATTTTCATACTATCTTTCTCATATAAATTAAACCAACCGATTTGTCGGTTACTTGTAAAATACGCTACAAACTTTCATTGTTAGGCATTGGAGCTCAAGTCTCAGTTTTTTGGTAGCGGCTCACCTGCATGTAACAACTCGACGGAAATATTATCCGCAAAGCGTAAAAAAGCCATTTGACCGTCTTGAGGAAATCGATTTACTTCAATGCCTAGTTCCTGTAAATGAGCGCATGTCTCGTATATATTTTCAACTCTGTAGGCTATATGACCGAGGTTTCTCCCTGTATTTAGATACTCAGGCTCCCAGTTATAAGTAAGTTCAATTTGAGCGTTGTCATCACCTTGTGCAGCTAAAAGATAAGAGAAAACTTTGCTTCAAAGTAGCCTTTCCTTTTTAGAGCTTTCAACCCTAGACCTCAAAGCAAAATCTTAGTGATGCTTTAATATCTGATATGCGAAGATATTTCATTTATCACAAGCCCTCAAACACACGAGCTGCTTTAATATCGACTGATAGCACTCTACCTTCTAAAGACGTTTGTAATTGAAGATAATGAGGCAGTATCTTATGTTGCTCTAAAGTATCTATGTCACGCCACATTTCAATTAATGTGATTCTTTGTGACCCATTAACATCAGAGAAAACATCATAACGCTCGCATCCATCTTCAAGAATACTGTCACTCGAACATTCATAAATTGCATTTAATACAGTGCTGTAATGTTGTGTTTCACATAGAATATCCACAACGACCATTACTTCATTGTCCATTTTTAACCTTTATCTTGGTTTATAAGGCTGCTTACACAGCCTTTAATTAAATAGCTGAAATTTAACGCTCGATTACGATTTTACCTGTGGCTAACCCTGATTCTAGACGAGTGTGAGCATCTTTAACTCCTTGTAAAGTTAAAGGGAAAACACTATCGATAAGAGGTTTAACTTGACCTTTATCTACAAGCCCAGCAAGTCGGCGTAGAATGTCACCGTGAGTCTCTCTATCGATGTTATGAATAATTGAAATCGCCATAAATACTAGGTCTAACCTTAGAGCCTTAAAGTGCATTTCAGTTAAGTTATAATCAGCATAACCAATTGTAGAGATAACATGCCCCTTCAGTTTTGCAGCGATTAATGAGTTTTGTAAAACGGGCCCGCCCACTGTATCAAATACCGTATCGAAGCCTTGACCATTGGTTAGTCGTTCAACATATTCCTTTGGCTCTTCTGTAGGGAATAGAACCGTTTCATCTGCGCCTAATTGTTTTGCAGTTTCTGCGCGAGCTTCATCTGCAACAGTCGTTGTAACATGTGCACCTAGTGCTTTTGCAAGCTGAAGACCAATGTGGCCTACGCCACCTGTACCACCATGAACCAACACTCTATCGCTCGGCTGGATTTCAGCTCGACCAATAATAGCTTCCCATGCTGTAATTGCTACTAAAGGCAAGCTAGCCGCCTCACCAAAGCTAAGCGTTTTAGGTTTATGTGCTAATAATACAGCGTCAGCTTCAACCTTATCTGCAAGAGTACCCGGAATGCCAACGATACCGCCGACACAACCGTATACTTCATCACCAATTTTAAAGTTAGTTACACCTTCACCTACTTCACTGATTACGCCCGATACATCCATGTGAAGGATTGCTGGATAAGTCATACCAGCAGTGCCTTCACTGCCTTGACGGATTTTAGTATCAACAGGGTTAACACTTGTCGCTTTTACATCTATTACGACGTGGCCGCGTTTTGGTTTTGGCGCATCAACTTCGATTTCATGTAAAACATTAACGTCACCATGACCATTAATAGCTATTGCTTTCATAATAATTTCCTCTTTGTTATTGACGAAAGTGATGTTATCAACATAATTAACAACCAAAAACACACTAAAAGTTTAATGATTAATTCCAAAAGGTTGATAATTTGATTGATTCAATAGAAGAACTAAAGATATTCAGTACGATTTTTGAACTTAAATCTATTCGAATGGCTGCTGATGCTCACAACCTAACGGCTGCAGCAGTGAGTAAAAGGTTGATAGCGCTCGAAAACAGACTGAGTGCTAAATTATTTTATAGAACAACACGGACCCTTAGTCCGACATTTACGGGTGAGAAGCTATATAACCATGCGCAAAGACTTTTAAGTATTAGCGATGAGATTGAACATGACCTCGACCCAACAAATACGTTAAAAGGAAAAATAAAAATAACTGCGTCAGCTTCTTTTACACAAAGCTATCTATTACCTGTGATTAGCAGCTTTTTAGAAAGTTACCCGCAAGTTAATATTGAAATCATTTCTACAGATAGTTTAGTTAATTTAACTGAACAAGGTGTTGATTTGGCAATTAGACATGGCCCTTCGCGAGATTCATCATTAATTGGTCAAAAGCTATCTGATACAAAGAGAGTATTATGTGCAACGCCGAGTTATTTAGAAAAAAAAGGAGTACCACAATCACCTGAATATTTAACTGATCATAGTTTATTAACCGTTGGGAATGAAACTAACTGGTCATTCATTAGAGAAAGTGAACGAAAAACAGTTAAGTTAAACCCCAGCTTTTCTTCTAGCTTAGGGGACAGCGTTTTGGGTATGGTGGAATTAGATCATGGTATTGCACTTTTGTCAGATTGGCATATTAAAGAACGTGTTGAAAAAGGGCGCTTAAAGGTTATTTTAGAAGATTGGGAGTGTGACCCATCAATTTCAATTAACCTATTATATCCGTCTAGGAAAAACCAATCGATAATAGTTAGGAACTTCATTGACCACTTGAAAGAATGGATAAAAAGCAATCCCCTTTCAAAATAGACTTAACTTCTTAGGGTTTTCACTACAGTTAACTTCATCTGGTAGCAAATTAGCTAACTCCACCTAGAGCCATTTACCAAACTTTAAAAAAGAGCAAGATATAAATTACACTTTATAGTGGTTTGGAGTATGTGTTTAGTGGATAAAATACTTTATATCCGAAGGGGGCTATGTGCCAATTGCGGACAGTGGTAACCATCGTCACTTGTTATGTAACACCTAACCGGAACCTTTCATGATGTTTTTATTTAGTTGCTCAAACTCTTCCATTAATTTATCGCAATCTGTTTTTTTAGCTTGGCAGAGTGCTGACATTTGAATGTAAATGGCTTGGTTTTTCTCAAGGACTTTGCGCTTTATCGCTGCGGGATGTGCAGAGTGTGACTCAGGAGTAAACGACCATAAAACCAAATTTGAATCTTCTTGATCTTCGATAATAGTCCAGCCACCTTGGACGCTTAGTTTTGTTCCGGCTTTATTTTTAAGTGCTTGAAGAGCGAGGTCGACTGTTTTATACCCGATAGAGCTGCTTTCAGAGGAAAAGGATGGAAAAGCGATTAATGCGCTCAAGAATCCTAAAGATATAATTTTCACTAAACTCTCCGTGTTACATAACGCCGCAATAAAAGGCAAGCGTTAGCGAGTCCAGCCCACGTTTTTTGTGGGCGATTTTTCATTGCCTTATTATCTTTATTTCTCACTGGATGGAAACTCCAGCTCTTCATAGAGGCTTTGTAAACAGGTATCGATGTTGTTCATGGCAGACTCGTAGACAGGTATAGTACTCCTCGCCATTTCAGAATCATTTTCTTCACCAAAAATAGCTATTTCCATACTGCACATCATAGAGCAATTACCGTGTAGCTCGGATAACAAACTTCTCGACTTTTTAGATAGAAATATAAAATCTTCCTACTCAATTTCATGCAGTGCGGTAATGTGCTGTAAAGAAGCCTTATCTATATCTTTTGACAGAACTTCAAGGTTTGGATGAAATTCACCTCGTGAATCGTATGAGCCAAGAGCTGCTTCACAGAATTTCTTGAAATCAACCAATCTCTTTTGAAGTTTTTTGAAAACTCTAACTTTTTCATCCAATAGAATATTGTGCTTTCTGGATAGAACTGAAAGATCGACTTTGAGCCTCTCAATTTCGGCCACATATCCAGATTTAACCTCTTCGACCTTACGGGTTATTTCTTCAATATCTTCCTTTGTCGCTAGGTTCTTTCCTTTTTCAGTAGTATATGAAAATAGATACTTCCGAAATAGGAAGATACATCCTATAGCAAGGAGAACTAAAATCTGCAACCCAACTAAGATCCAATCCATAAATTTACTCAGAACTCCAAAGAGAGATAACAATTTAATAGTGCGCTCGTCGCGCATATTTCTACCGACTTAGCGCTCATTTATCTACTTTATATAGTTTTAACAAATTACCTAAGGTATTACTATTACTAAGTTTTCTAAAGTTTTTAGGTAAAGTTAAATAATCCAATTTGCGCGCAGCGCTCATTTTCATGAATATATACGCAAAGAGCAGTTTGGCCAATCAAGAACTACAATATTTAGTCAACCTCAACGTCTGCTCATAGCTGTATTTCAGTTTAGTAACTGGCTGATATGCTATTTAAATCAACGTCGCTCGGTAATTAGACCGACATAATCCCTTTGTAATCAAAATACTACATGCATAAAACTATTTCACCTTAGTATCACTGCTGTAATAGTTGTAAGCTTCGGAAATGTTGGCTTTAATTTTTTCTACATTAATTATTTCATTCGCAATATTAACTAGTTTTTGCTTATCTTCACTATATACTTGTTTTAAAAGATTTAACTTTCTCCCTTCAAGTAATTTATATTCTGGAAAGTCATTAATTTCTTTATTTTTGATAACTAGCTTTAAGCTTTTTTCATTAATGGCTAAATCATATCTGTCTAATAACCTATGGATATCAGCACGCAAGAGTAAGCCGTTATTGATACAGAAACTCTCTTCTACTTTTGATTTAGAATGAGGAATAATATGAGCGGCCTCTAATGCCCCCTCTGGACAGAACCCTGTTATTGAACATTTAAGTCCATAAATTTCAATTAGCTTCTCTCTGAACTGACGTTGACTTTTTGCATCTCGAATTTTTTGAAATACGTGTTTATCTTCCTTACTTTTAATATCATTTACTTCAACGATTGGGTAGATTTCTGTCTTTTCAGGTAGCGGTAAAGGAAGTCTATTTTTTAAATCACCAAAAGACTTTACTTGCGAGATATATTGCGCAACTTCACCCGAAATCAATGCAGATTTATTGAGTGGTAAAGTAGGATGTTCATGACCAAAATGGCTCTCGGGCCAAAGCTTTGATTTTGTAGTTTTTGTACCAGCCACATAAAGTTCAGGCTGCTTAATCTTTTTTTCATAATTTAGAGTAAATAACGCGTGTCCACTGCTTCCTTTAAAACTTCCAAAGCCAATACGGTTATCGTTTCTATACCAAATGTCCAGAGGTCCGAATACTTGTGTTAAATTAATTAACAATGACTCTACATAAGTGAGTTTTACAAGACCTCTTATTTTTAACTCTTTACATAAATGGTCATATAAAGCTTTAGCGATATCCTCTAACTTTTGTTCATAATCCTTACCGGCTTTTATAATATGACCTGCCATAATATTCTTCCTTCAAATATAAGCTTATAATTTAATTCTAAATACATATCATAGTATTAAGAATGGAGGGTAACCTTTCCATTTTTTACTGGAGGCTATCTGTAGAATTTTCGTTGTTTAATATTCATTACGGGAGAAGAATCACCCATTACACTTCTTGTTACGTGTTTATAGTGTGGGGTAAGACAGCTTTTCATTGTGGACTTCTGCATCATCTTCCCAAATTAGCCGAACAACGTGCTTTCGTTTCGTTTGCATATGAACAGCTGCAATAAGCTCAACGGACTGATGTCTTTCAAAGCTTTCCATCGGAAACTTGTCAGAGATTTCCAAATCAATAACCACATCATTTCCTTCGGGAAATTCAATTCTGACATTTCTGGCTGTAGCAGAACCTTTATTCCAAATCTTGAGCCTATATTTACTACTTCCCAGCTTAATAAATGATGCTCCGAGATCGGCACTTTTCTCTTTAACCGCAACTTCATTTTCTTTTTCTAAAAGAAGGTTGTTTAGTTTCTCTTGGCTTTCGACAAAAGATTTTTGCTTTTTGTTAAAACTAACTGTTTGCCAAGTTGCGTAGCCAGATAACAGAAATGCTAACCCGGCTATCACATCGCCCGCGTCAATAGTTACCGGCATCATTTGAACCTTATATTTTTGCTACCAGAAAATGCTTTCTTCAGAGACTTACGAAGTTCTTCAGCAACGTCTTTAACTACCTCTTCTTTCATCTCTGAAAGATGCTCTTCAATATTTTCGCTATTTTCTTGGATTAGCTCGTCTTTATTAAACTCTCGCTCACATGACGCGCAAGTCATAATTTGTGTTGTTTCATCAGACCCTTCTTCATAAGAAAAGTCTGAACAGCCGCATGTAGGGCAAAGCAAGTTTACACTTCTGTCGTATTTTTCAGGATTCATCCTACCTCTCCGTCATGTAGGGAGCACGTAACAGCTTATTGAACATCATTGTGGGAGTTCATAACACATCAAAACGGCGTATATTACATACCCTGATAATTTCACCAATAATTACCATTGTAAACAAGTAATTAAAAGAGCTAGGAATTAAGCATGTTATTTTGCCACAAAACGGCGTTTAATAATGTTATTGGTCAAAACTAAGCTTCTACTCAAAAAAGCAGTAAAAATTTAACTTTTTCAGTGTCCGGTTATCGCCATAAACGCCCATCAGCTGCCGTTATGAGCAATCCATTAAAACGCTAAGCTCAAACCTCAGCCTCTACACATCACGTTTTAACATTTTTTAAGTAATGCTCCACGCCTATATTTGCTGAATCAACGGCACCGGCAACATAGCCCGGAAATTGCACCGACCATTCACTGCCAATACCTACTAAATTTTGATGCCAAGGGCCATTTTGCGCGGTTATGTTAGGAGCAGGCGCATGCGTATTTGCTGCGTGTGTATCTAAATGTGTTGCAGTGAGAGGGTCTTGTGCCCAATCTTTAATGATGTCGGCTTTTGGTGTGGCGGCTTGTGCGCCAAAAAGCCTGACTAATTGCGCTCGACAATGTGTGATTAAATCTTCATTACTAATGCGTTTTCGATCATCGGCGGGTATGCCAATAAAGCCAAATAATGCGGCTTGACCTTCTGGGTTTGATGCATCGTGTATTTCTGCCATTGGCCCAACACTGCTGCGTGCGCTTCCCGAGAGCGTTTGCTTGCGCCAAAATGGCGTATCGTACACAGCAATATACTTAGCGTGTGGTGCCATCCAGGTTGCGGTATTTTGCCACTGCGTTACTAAATTGCTTGGCAATGCGGGGATAAACGTTATTTGGCTTACGGCTAAGCGTGGCGGCAGCGCAAGCATTACATGATCCACATTTACCTGATTATTTACTTGGTTATTTGCTGTGTTTGAGGTGCTAAAGCTAACTTCAATATTACCGTTTTGGTTGGTAATTGTGTTTACCAAAGCGCCGGTAATTATTTGTTTGTTGCTAAGCTTTGCATGTAAGGCCTTAATGAGAGTGCCCATACCCCCTTTTAATCGCATAGAGGTAGGAGAATGCGTATAACCGCGCATCGCTGTGGGCGGCTGCGTATGTGAGCGCTCTACTAACGTATTGCCTTGCTCGTACTGGGCAAATGCTTCTAGGTTTAGGGTTTTAATAATCGCATTTAATTGCGGCTGAAACTCTGGCCAAAACCACGTTGGGCCAAGGTCAAAGCTATTTTCTGTAGCTTGCGAAAGGCTTGTAAAGTCCATAATACGCCCACCTAATTGGGCTCTGGCTTCAAGCAATATGTAATCGGTAATGTCTTGTTCTTCTAACAGGTAAGCTGCATACAAGCCGCTTAGCCCACCGCCTATAATCGCAATTTTTGTACGCATTATTTAGCCTCCACAGCCTATATTGTTAAAATTACCTACTTTAAGATAAATTTTAGCGCTGTTATTTCCCGCTGATATTAACGCTTTATTATTGCTTGGCAGCCTAAGCCAGCTTCCTTTTGAATATTCTACCTCGTTATGTACTACGCTGCCGCTCAGTACAAATAACTCTAAGGCATTATGTGCATTTACATTATCAAATAGGGGCTGCTGCGGAGCTAACTTTACCAGTTTAGTTACTTCGTTATCATCTTTATAAAGCGGGCATATAGTGCGGTTGTTTTGTGTTATCCACGTAGCGGGATCGTCTGTATTTATGCGCACTGGGGCGGTTTCTTTTACGCACATTTGCCACAGTTTTACAAAAATTGTTGCGCCACTTTTACTCTTAGGTGCATGTGAAGACCCTGGCGGGTTCCGTAAATAAAAGCCTTGTGGGTAGTCGCCCGACTCATCTGAAAAGGTGCCCGAAAGTACCATAATTTCTTCTCCACCTGGGTGAGCATGACTTGGAAAAGTAGACTCAGGCGCGTAGCGTACTACGCTTGTTGCTCTGGCTTTTTCTGCGCCTATTCTGTCGAGCATTACCCGCTCAACACCCGCCTGAGGCGATGTTTGCCAACTATATTGACTTGCCAGCATTGAAGCTTGTTGTGAAAAATCTGAATTGACTCGCATTTATCCAACCTAAATTAAACAAGAGCAATAATGTATGTTATTGCTCTATAAATTTACGCTCATTAAGCGCTTTAAAATTACGTATTAATTACGACCAGCCATTACACCGCCGTCAACATCCCATACTGCACCCGTTACCCAAGCGGCTTTGTCGCTGAGTAAAAACGCAATGGTATTGGCGACATCTTCGCTTGTACCTACACGGCCAATTGGGTGGAAACTGTTAAAGCCTTGTAGGGCATCGTTTACTTGTGCTTTAGGAATAAAACCTTCGTAAATTGGCGTGTGTACAACCGCTGGCGATACTGCATTAACGCGAATGTTGTGCGCGGCTAATTCCATTGCTAAATGTTGAGTTAGCGCATGTAAACCTGCTTTAGCCATTGAATATGCCGACGATGGTGTAGCAGCGATAGCTTGCTTACCCCACATAGAACCCACATTTACAATGGCGCCTGCGCGTTTTGCTGCCACTAAATTAGCGGCTACTTTTTGAGTAATAAAAAACAAGGCGCGGTTAATTTGCATGTACTGATCGTAATCAGCCGCTTCGTGCTCTAAAAATGGTTTAGGGAAAAACACACCGGCGGCGTTTACCAGTAAATCGACATCTGCGTGGTCTTGTGAAAGTGTGTTAATTAAGTTTTGCACGCCTTCATCGCTGGTTAAATCAGCGGTTAACACCTCAACAGTGCCTAAAGCTGATAGTTGCTCTTTTGCTGCTTGGGCTTTTTCTTTACGATGCCCAACAATGACAGCTTGGCCGCCTTGCTCTAAAATTAATCGAGCCGTTTCAAAACCCATGCCGCTAGTACCACCAATAACGAGTAATTTTTTACCTGAAAATTGCTTAGTCATGATTATTTCTCCAAGCGCCACTATGCGCTGTATTTGTTATATAAATAAAAAGTATTGAGTTGCCTAATAACAAGTAACTTGCTGTTTGGCTTGGGAGGTATTTTTTACTTATTTACTTGCTTTAACAAACGAGATAATCTGAACCATCAATAAAGAAAAAGTTTATCGTATGAAATCACCTATACATCTCAATGCATTAAAAGCGTTTGAAGCCAGCGCAAGGCACCAAAGTTTTTCAGCAGCAGCTGATGAGCTAAACGTAACGCCTGCTGCAGTTGGGCAGCTGGTAAAAACATTGGAAGAGTGGCTCGATACGCCGCTGTTTCATAGAATGAGCTCGGGTAAAACACGGCTAATAACCACCGAAACCGCGCAAAGTGCCCTGCCATTAATACGCGAAGGGTTTGATAAACTTGCCCAAGGGCTAGACATTTTAAAAGACAACGCAATAAGCGGCGCGTTAACAGTTGCAGTAAGCCCTGCATTTGCTGCTAAATGGTTATTACCTAGGTTGCATCGCTTTCAAGAAATATGTACGCAAACCAATGTAAATTTAAATACTAATTTAAAGCCAGTGGATTTTGCTGAGCAGCGTATAGATGTAGGCATACGCTTTGGCGTAGGCAATTGGCAAGGCTTGAGCGCAGAAAAATTAATGGATGAAGAGGTATACCCGGTATGCTCACCTAAGTTTTTAGAAGACTCAAACCGCTTAAATACCATTGATAAACTATTGAACGAAACCTTAATACACGATCAGTCAATGGATGACCATACTGGTTTTCCATCTTGGTCGGCGTGGTTAAAAAAAGCCGGAGTAACAGGGCCTTTAACCACTAAAAGCATTCAAATAAATAACTCCGCGGCTGTATTGCAGTCAGCTATTGACGGCCACGGCGTAGCTTTAGCGCGCAGTGTAATGGCTAAAGATGACCTAGCCGCAGGGCGGTTAGTCAGGTTATTCCCTAATATTTATTTTGAATCGCCTTTGGCGTATTACGTTATTTATCGCCCCGAATGTGCTGAGCTGCCAAGAATACAGGCATTTAAAGAATGGCTGTTTAAAGAGGTAGAAAACTCGCATGCTAAAAGAGATTAAAACTCAGCAGTATTTTTATAAAATACAACCAGTAAAGAAAATATTTACCATGGTAAAAGATAATCTCTGTGGTTAACTACGTTCACTCCCCGTAAGCTTTTGCTCCAAGTTAGCCACTTTAATGACTAAAGTGGCGTTTAATTAGGAGTGAAAATTATGTCACAAGTAAGAGTAACGCCATGGCAAGATGGCGAGCAAGCCCCAGCCGAATTACTAGCCGAAATGCAAGGTCGTCGTCCAAACGGTGAACTAATAGGCATAGATAGAGTGCTACTAAAAAGCTTTCCTTTAGCTAAAGGCTGGAACGAGTTGCTAGGGCGAGTTAGAGCAAACTTTGGCTTATCGCTTGAGTACCGCGAACTTATTATGCTGCGTGTAGCGGTATTAAACAAAGCCGATTTTGAATGGAATGTGCACTACCCTGCATACATACAAGCTGGCGGTACCGATGAAAAAGCAACTGCACTTAAAAGCGTGGTAGTAAATGCTGAATTATTCTCTGAGCAGGAGCTGGCTCTGCTTGAACTTACTGAGCAATCAACCACTAAAGTAAATGTTGATGGCGGCGTTATTGAGCGTTTAAAAGCGCTATTTGGCGAAACGCAAACTGTAGAAGCGGTAGCAACTGTGGCTGCTTATAACATGGTATCGCGCTTTTTAGTGGCGTTAGACATTTAAATACCTCAACCATAACAATCTTTTTAGCTCCTTGAATACTTTTAGGAAAGTGAACCCATGCCAAAATTAAACGCTATAGACTCAGATATGTTTGAGCCGAGCGATCCTCAAGTTCAAACCTCTAACTTATGGCGTTTAATGTTAGCGCAGGCACTGTCTGGGGCTAATAGCGTTGTGCTGTATGCAACGGGTGCGGTTGTGGGGAGCTTATTGGCTCCTACTGCACTTTTAGCTACATTACCTGTTTCTATTTTTGTTTTAGGTATGGCTTTGTGTGTTTTACCCGCCGGTGAATTAGCACGAAAATATGGCCGGCGTGCAGCATTTATGGCAGGAACTGGCGCTGGTGTTTTAACCGGACTATTAGCGGCTATTGCGTTGTATATAGACAGCTTTTGGCTGTACTGTTTATCTGCGCTGTTGGGCGGCGCTTATGCGGCAGTGGCCTTGTCATTTCGGTTTGCTGCAACCGATGGTGTGCCCGAAAATAAACGCCCGCAAGCACTTTCTATGGTAATGGCAGGGGGCGTGGCTGCAGGTATTAATGGCTCGCAGTTAGTCACGCATACCATGCACCTTTGGCCAGGCAAAATGTTTGCTGCCACATTTATAGCGCAAGCCATTGTTGCGGCTCTAGCTGGTGTTATTTTGTTTGGAGTTAAATTAGCTAAGCCTTTAGCAAATCAAGCATATTCAGGAAGGTCATTGAGCACAATTGCCCTGCAACCACGTTTTATAAGCGCGGTTATTTGTGGTGCAGCATCATATATGGTGATGAATTTTTTGATGACCTCGGCCCCTTTGGCAATGCATATGCACGGGCATAGTCAAGAGTCAGCCAATTTAGGAATGCAGTGGCATGTTATTGCTATGTATGCACCTAGCTTTTTTACCGGCAAACTCATTGCACGTTTTGGTGCTGCTCGTATTTCTATTTTTGGTATTATTTTAACCGCAATATCAGCAGCTATAGGATTTTTAGGTGAAGGTGTATATCACTTTTATGCGCTGTTAATTTTGTTGGGCATAGGTTGGAACTTTGGCTTTTTAGGGGCATCAGCGTTGGTGCTAGAAACTCATAAGCCAGAAGAGAAAAACCGCGCTCAATCGTTTAGTGATTTTATTGTGTTTGGCTTAATGGCTGTGGGCTCTTTTTCATCGGGTGGGTTATTAAGTGCTTACGGTTGGAACACCGTTTTATGGGCATCGTTTGTGCCTTTATTACTGGCTGTTATTGTTTTGATATTAACCAAAAAATACCAAGCCAATTTTAGCGAGCAAGCCTAAACACAAATAATCTAAACACACGCCATTAACCGCCCTACAAGCTGCTTATATTAGCAAGCTAAAGTAGCCTTACTTTTAATTTTTGTAGCGAGGCTGTTTTATATGAAATACAACGCGGCCTAAAATATTCCCTTGCTTGATTAAACCAAGCTCTTTTGTACTTGTACTACTGACGTGGTCGCCGCTTAATAGATAGGTATTATGCAGCCCTATATGGCAAATACGTTTAATGATGCGTCCATATTTTGGGTGCTCTACCAGTACTACATCACCTAGTTTGTAGTTTATATTTGGCCAGCACATGCTCAGTACATAATCTAAATCAAAAAAAGTAGGAGACATACTCTGCCCCCTTACTTTGCTTATGTTGCACTTTAACACAACGTGAGAGCTAGGCGCTTTTTAGGTCTGGGTAGACCGCGTGCTCGCTTGGCGGGTATGGGCTTTTTGCTTGATAGGTTGCAATGCCTTTGGTTTGCCAAAACGAGTCTGCAAATTGATTTACTAGCGCGAGTAATTGCTCAGCGTGTTCGCGCTCTATATGTTGTTTACACTTTGATGCAGTGAGCATAATTGAATGCACTAATGCATGCGTATCTGGAAACTGATCAAACTGAGGCTGTTTAAAGTAGTCGCCCCAAATTACGCGTACTTCTTCTTTTACTTTAGCTGCATGAATTTCTTTTTCGCGCACTAACCGTGCAAGTTGTGCAGTATTTGCCACTGATAGCGGTTGTTCTAATTCGTTAATAATATCTATAAATCGTATTACGCTTAATGCTGCAATTTGCGCTGTGCTTGGGTCGTATATTTTGCAGGGAATATCGCAATGCGCTGCTGCACTTTTAAATTTTAATAGTTTATCTAGGCTGTTAATAAATGAGTAAAGCATGCTGCATTTCCTTATGATTTATTGCGCTTGGCGCGTTTGTAAAACGAAAACGAAAAAGCGGCGACTACGGCTATAATGGCGCCATAAAATAGTAGGTGTAAGTACGCAGCAGACCAATGCGCGTGGTCATGACCTTCGTGGGCAAAAAGCGGTAGGCTCACCATGGCTATAAAAATAACGAATAAGTTTTTCAATTGTTTATCTCCTTTAATTAAGTCTCTGTGTTGCAAACGATACGGGTGTAAATGAATGCGTTTTAACAAACACCATAAGCTCACTGCGGTTTTTACTTAGCCCCCACAATAAAGCCGATAAGTCGTTGTGCTTATGGCTATTGCTAAGCTGTTTTTCTAGGCGCTGTTGGGCTTGTTTTAATAAACTGTAGGCTGAGCCGCATTGCGTTTGCTGCGCTAGTAATGTTGCTAAATTATGATGGGCGACCAACATGGCACATACAGCGGCCTTATTTGTTGGGTGTGCGCTTAACAAGTTATTAGATAACGACAAAGCAACATGGTAGTGGCTTTTAGCACTTTTAATATTGCCATTGTTAAAGCATTCGTTACCTGCTTTTGTATAGCTTTGCCACTGTTGGTACTCGCTTAAATTGCGCATATATTAGTGCTCTGTAAGGTATTGTGGGTGTTGTAATGCGAGCTTTTTAAGCTGTGCAATACACGAAAAAACAAAATCACTGAGTTTGTCGTCACAATAATAAAGGTCGTATAGCAGGTTAATTGATTGCGCTAAAGCGTTATGGGATGCGTGTTTTTCGCCTAAAAAATACAGCGTGGCATACAGGCGCTCTGTAAGTGAGGTTATTTGTACAAGCTGCGTTTTATCGGCGTAATTATGCATTTGTGTTAGCAGCGTAACGCCTTCTAGCGCACTACCTAAATGCGGTAATGCCTGTGCAAACTGATACTGCTTAAATAATGTCTCGCCACTTAATTGTGCGGTTTCAATATCTATAAGTGCTTGTTCAGGTTGGCATAAAACATGTTGTTTATGTCTAGCGCACAGAAATGGCAAAGCCATAATATGTTCCTCATTTATTTACTTGCTAAAACTGTAAAGCAGAAATACAAATAGATCAAATGATAATTGTTTTTATTTTCATTGGTGGGTTTTTGTGTTTTATTGAGGTGGCTTAAAGTGTATTATAAATATATGATATTGATTGTTATTTGTATTAACGGGATGTGTAAAGTGTGTATGAAAAAGTCTATGTTAGCTTTGGCGTTAATGACAGGTTTGAGTGGTTGTAGTACAACAGCTGTACAGCCTGATAACAGCTCATCGTTATATTTTTCAGCACTTTACAATGCACAATCAAAGCCTGTTAGTTCTGTATTATTAGAGCCAACTCTTTTAAATGCCGATGTGATTTTAGTGGGTGAGTGGCATACACACCCAGGTGTGCATTTATTTCAGGCGGAGTTATTTGAGCAATTAAGTAAAGGTAATAAGCGCACTGCCCTTTCGCTTGAGCAATTTAGCCGCGCCGATAAGCATACTTTAAACCAGTACGTTAAGGGAGAAATTGGCGAGCAATATTTAATTGATAACACGCAAGCGTGGCCTAATTATAAAAGCGATTATCGGGCGCTTATAGAGCTGGCTAAAGCGAACAATAGCGATGTAATAGCCGCCAATGCGCCTAAAAATATTGTTACCTGTATTGGCAGGCAAGGGATAAGTTACCTAAATAAACTTGATGAAACACAGCGCACTTATATTGCCAGCACAATTGATACTTCACCAAGCGATTATAAACAACGCTTTATGACCTCAATGCACCACGGCTCGCCCAGTCAAAACGAAAACTATTATGCTGCGCAAGTTACCTGGGATGAAACCATGGCTGAGTCTATTGTTAACTATGTGGTCGCACATAAAAATACGCAGGTAATGCATATTGCGGGCGATTTTCATGTAAAAAATGGCGAAGGTATAGCGCGTGTTATCAAGCGTTTAGCGCCAGAGTTAAATGTTGTTTGGATATCGCCAGTAACAAGTGTGCAAGCTAATCAAACAGGGTTTCAGTTGCAGGTTAACGCGTTGCCACCCCGTTATGTACAAAAAGAACATCAACAAGCAGCTTTTAAAGCTTTAGCTAAACGAGGCAAAAAAACACAGTGCCAATAATAGGTTGTCACTGTGTTTGTGTAATACATGTTTTGCTATTTATTTAAGTGTAAATGTGCCTTTCATCATGGCGTAATGACCCGGAAAAGAGCAAAAATAAGTATAATCGGTTTCGGCGGTTAAGCCACTGGTATCAAAGGTCACTTCGGTTGTTTTACCGCCACCGATAATGTCTGTAGCGGCAAGTACGCGGCTATCGTTAGGCTTTAAGTACTGGTTGCTAAGCCCTGCCGCGTTGCCATCGGTGATAATACCTTGCATATTTTGCTCAGTAGATAGCACCCAGTTATGGCCCATTACATTGGCGGGTAATTTACCTACATGATTAAGCTTTACGGTTACTTTTTTACAGCTTTTAGGCGCGCTTAGTGTTTTAGTTGAAAACTGCATCATGTCGGTTGCATCTATATTTAGTGTGCATTCGTCTGCATATGCAGCATTGGCACTAAGTAGTAGTGCAAAGCTTAGTATTAACTTTTTCATACTGTTTCCTCTGTATTAGCTAAGTTGTTGCGTGCTTGATTGGTTAGTGCAACCAACGCTTTACGAACCTCTAGCGGGCTGTTGCACTGGGTTTTAAAATTAATAAAGTAATTACGCTTTTGGCTTTGAATATAAAAGCCTGTGGGTAATAAGCCGCTCATGATTGGTGTGTTGTCGGCAACGTTATAGTGCTGCATTAATATGAGCGACATAGCATCTTGGTGATCTTCATTCATATGGTTAATCATGCTTTGCTGTTGGCTTTCATCCCAGCTTTTTGCCTCGTTTTGCCATTCGTTTTGCTCAAGCCAAAATATTTTGCCAAACCCGCCAATGTAACGCACTCGCACTACGTCTAATTGCCATAACTGAAAGTCGTGTGCATTACGATAGCTAGCGGCTTCAGGATATAAGGCTATATAGTTATTAAGTAAAGTGTGTGCTTGCTCACTTGGCACAATAGAGCCATCGCCTACAAGTGTTACTCGCCCGTGCTCATTTTGATCGCCACTGTCGGCGGCGTCAAATACAGTAAGGCTCATACGCGAGTCGTGCTTTAAATTTTTAGTGTGCTGGGCTATATCGCTAATAAAAAAGTATATTCGGCCTTGTTCGTCGCACATATAGGGGGTTACTGAGCCAAACGGGTAGCCGCGTAAATTATTAGAAATAGTCGACATGACACCGGCATAGGTTTTGTAAACCAAGGTACGTGCATCGTTTAACGCTTGCTCTCTCATAAAAACTCCTGACGTTGAGAAAAAACCATGGGTGCATCGTTATAAGGATGAGGGTTTACGTGCAGTTTCATGGCGTACATTTGTTGTAAGTTTTGTTCAGTTAATACGGTGTTTATAGGCCCGCTTTGCAGCACTTTTTTGTTGTGCAGTAAAATAGCATCGGTTGCATACAGGCTGGCTAAATTTAGATCGTGTATTGCAATAATTGCGCTGTTACCTTGCTCTACAAACGCTTTAACACAGCTGAGCAAAGCATGCTGATGGCGCATATCTAGTGCGGATGTAGGCTCGTCGAGCAGCATGAGTTTTGGCTCAGCCGATTGTGTAAAGGCGTTTAGCTGCGCCAAAGTACGCGCCATATGCACACGCTGTTGCTCGCCGCCCGAAAGCGCACTGACGCGGCGAGTTAAGTAATTACTTAAATCCATAATAGCGGCGTATTTATGTACTTTTTCGCTTTGCATTTTTAATGACTCTACATACGGGTAGCGACCCATGGCAATAAGCTCAAATACTGTAAAATCAAACCCGACGTGGTTAGCTTGCATCATTACTGCACGCTGTGTGGCTAGGCTTTTTTTAGCGTGAGCGGCCAGCGGCTTGTTATTAAAAAGTACACTGCCTGTAAAGGCATGCATACCAGCTAAGGTATGCAGTAAAGTAGACTTACCTGCGCCATTTTCACCAAGTAGTGCAACAAGTTGGCCTTGTTTAGCTCTGCCATTAATGGTGTTTAAAACGTTATGGTTACCAAAGCCAACGCTTAGGTTGTTAAACGCGATCATGACCAGCCTCGCTTATTTTTAACGATTAAATAAATAAACAATGGCGCACCTAAAAGTGCAGTAATAATGCCAATTGGTAGCTCTGCTGGCATTATAACAATACGTGCTAACCAGTCAGAAAGTAGCAATACAACTACGCCAATTAACATACAAAGCGGCAGCATATTACGTAAATGCGGCCCCACCATTAAGCGGGCAATATGCGGTACTACTAAACCAACAAACCCTATTAAACCGGTAAGCGCCACAACCGCACCTACCCCTAATGCAACAAGTATAATTACATATAATTTAAGCTTATTGGTGTCTACTCCTAGGTACTGAGCTTGTGATTCGCCAATTAGGAGCAAGTTCATGGGCTCTTTTAATCGCCACAGGCCAATAAGGCTAATAAGCAGTAGCGGTGCAGCTTGAATAATAGTACTCCAACTTGCTCCGCCTAATGAGCCCATGGTCCAGTAATTTATTAATCGTAGTGCGCTGTCGTCGGCAAAAAAGCTCAGTATCCCAATAACCGCAAATGCTAATGCGTTAATGGCAACCCCCACCAATATAAGTGTGGTGATATTTATTTGCCCCTGCTGCTTGGCAATAAAATATACCAGCGAGGTAACCCCAAGCGCCCCTAAAAACGAGGCATAAGGTAAATACAACTGAGCGTTAAAATTAAACTGCGCGCTAAGTGCAATAAATGCTACTGCAACCATGGCCGCACCCGCACTAATACCAATAATGGATGGGTCGGCCAATGGGTTGCGACAAAGCGCTTGCGTTGATGCCCCTGTTTGGGCAAGTACCAACCCTACAAGCACAGCAAGTATAAAACGAGGCAAACGAATTTGCATTACCACATTAATTTGTAGTGCATTAAACTGATTAAAGCGCTCGGGCGCAAGCCAAGCAATGGCTAAACGCCAATCCCACCCGGCAGGCCCGTACCCTATGCTAAGTAGCGCCAAAGCAAAAATGCACATAGAGGCTACTAGCATCCATTTATGGGTTGGGCTAAGGGTTACAGGATTAAAGTGGCTCAATGTTAGGGTGTTCATAAGCGGGCTTTATACTCGCTTAGCTCATTAATTGCTGTGGCAATACGCGGCGACATGCCAAGCGAAAGTAGGCTATCCATTACAAGTAAGTTACAGGTTTGCGCCGCTTTTAATAAACGTAGTGTAGGCTGCTCACAAAAAGCCTGCTTACCGCCAAGGCTGTGTACAACATGGGCTGGAGCGACTAAAAAATCGGGCTGATTTACAGCCAGCACCTCAGTGTTAATTGCTTTAAAGCCTGAATGCGTAGCGCCTATATTGGTAATACCTGCATAGCTAAATAATAAATTAGGCACGGTTTCTTGCCCTGCAGCAACAAGCCCGCGCTCATTAGCTGAGAGTAAAAATAGCGCACTGTGCGTTTTCTGTTTTGCTTTTTTGGGCAGCGATTTAGTAATTTTAGTAATAAGTGACTGTGCTTTTTTCTGGGCGTTTAAATCGTCACCAAGGCGTTTAATTAGCGCAAGTAGCTCGTTAACTGAAGTAGGCTTTTTATAATGAATGAGCTTAACCCCTGTTGCCTCAATTTGCTTAAGTGCTTGGCTTCTCCCTGCGCCTTCAAGCGCTAATAAGGTGGTTGGACGCATAGAAAGCACGCCTTCTGCTGCTAAATCGCGGTAATAACCCACTTGTGGTAATTGCGTAGCTTGTTGCGGGTACATGCTAGATTGATCAACCGCTACAAGGTTATTTTGTTTGCCTAGCGCATAAATTATTTCAGTAAGGGTGCCGCCCGCGCTAATAACGCGTTCTTGCGCAAGTGCAGGTTGGGCCATTAAAGCAAACACTATAAATAGGTATTTCATTACATACTCCGGTTTTTATTTTTGGTTATTATAATCAATTAAATCTAAATGAAAATGATTATCATAATTAATTGATCTTAATTTGACTTAGTTGTAACATTCCCGCCATAAATAATAACTATTATCATTTGGAGTTAAAATGAATCCCTCAGTATTTAAATTTACTGCTATAGCAACCTTATTACTTGGCTCGGGTACGGCCATTGCCGAAAACATAATTGACGATCATATTGTTGTAAGTGGCTCGCGCTTTGAACAAAAGCTTAAAGATGTAACAGGCTCAGTAACGGTTATTACCGAGCAAGACATAGAGCGCCAGCTAGCAGTAGATTTACAAACCATGTTTAAATACGATTCAAGCATTGCAACCACAGGCAGTGGCGCAGGCGCGCAAACACTTACCGTACGTGGTGTTGGCGGTAACCGTGTTGTATTTATAAAAGATGGCCGACGCACTAACGATGGCTACGCAGGCGGAGGGGGTTATTTAGTTGGCCGTAATTACTTTGATGTATCAGGCGTAAAACAAGTAGAAGTAGCCAAAGGTGCTGCATCGTCATTATATGGCTCAGATGCACTGGGTGGCATTGTGGTTATAACCACCAAAGATCCAAGCGATTATTTAAAAGATAACAGCAGCTTTGTAAAAATGGCGCTTGGGTATCAAGGTCAAAGCAACCAAGTTGCCGCCGATATTACCGCTGCAAAAGATTTAGGCGACTTTGCTGTAAGCGCCGTTTATAGCCACCGCGACAGCGAAGAAGTACAAAACTATGACGAAAACTTACCCGGTTATGATGCTAAGTCGGACGCTTTATTAGTTAAATTTGAGCAACAGCTTGATGAAAAACGCACAGTTAAATACACCCTTGATTACTTTAACCAAACAACTGAGCAAGTAATTACTCCCGCCGTTCAAGAGACCGAAGAAGATGACACTAATTGGTCACTGGCGCTAGATTACCATTCAGAGGTAGCAACAGCGGCGTTTGATAAATGGCACGGGCAAGTGTCTTACAGTAGTTACGAGCAGCAAAGCGACCAAATTAGTGGCGCAAGCACCTACACTGATTATAACGACTATCGCTTTGAGCAAAATATTTTAGGCTTAAAAGCAGTATTTAATAAAGGGCTCAAAGGAGAAACCACCGATCACGAAGTGGTTTACGGCATAGATGTAGACTTATACGACACCACCCGCCCACGTTTTAAAACCCGTGTTTTAACCGATGGCAACGTTGATTTTACAGACCAAAAACAAAAAGCATTCCCAGGGGCTGATACCTCTTTGATTGGTGCCTACGTACAAGACAGTATTTCGTTTAAAAACAGTGCGTGGTCGGTTATTGCAGGTGTGCGATATGATTACTACACCCTAGAGGCTAAAAATGATGAGCTTTACTTGGATGCACAGCTTGATGATATTACCGAGTCTGCTTTTTCGCCTAAGCTAGGTGTTATATACCAAGTAGATGATAACTTATCGTGGTACGGGCAATACGTACGAGGTTTTAAAATTCCACCACACGACCAAGCCTATCAAAGCCACGGTGTTGAGCCGTTTTATCAAATATTACCAAACGCCGATTTAGACCCAGAAAGCAGCGACTCATTTGAACTTGGTTTACGATACGCAAGCAGCGATATTAGCGTAAATTTAAGTGCTTTTTATGCCGCTTATGATGACTTTATTGAAACTGCCGTAGTGGGGGTTGAGCCAACATATATTCCTGGCGTAAACAAAACGTTGTACCAATACCAAAACATTAGCGAAACCCAAATAAGCGGCGTGGAAGCCGGAATTGCCATGTATGTAGCTGAAAATATACTACTTGAGGCAAACGTGGCCTACGTAGATGGTGAAAATAAAGAAACCGATCAGCCACTTACCAGCATTAGCCCGTTAAATGGCTCGGTATTGTTAAGCACTGAGCTTGGCGATATTAACTGGACCGCTGCGTGGCGTTTAGCTAAATCGCAATCGGACGTAGTACTTGATACAAATGGCGATAAAACCACCCAAGGGCATGGTTACGGCATAGTTGATTTATACGCAAACTACGAATGGCAAGCATGGCAGTTAAATGTAGGTGTACTTAACTTGCTTGATAAAGAATATGTCCCTTTTGAGCTAATTGCAGGGCAATCTGCAAGTGCTGATTTTAGCCAATACACCCAACCTGGGCGTAACTTTTCAGCCAAAATAAGCTATGAGTTTTAATTAGCACTTAGAAAGTAAAATGACAACAAACGCTGCATAAAGCTGTAGCGTTTGTTTATTTTTAAGATGACACCCATCTTAATTTTAGGTTGATACCCATCTCAATTTCTAAAAAATCGATTTAATTAGCTGCCCAATTTAAAATGTTTATTTTAGTATGACACCCATCTCAATTTCTAAAATATTTTAAGATGACACCCATCTTAAATTTTTAAGTTATTGATTGGGCTAACAGCCCATATTTTAAACTTAAAATAAATCACTTAACTTTAAGCAAAAACTGGTTATTTGAATAAGGTTAAAGTTGTGTTGGTAGCCCTTTAAAGCTCTTCAATGGGTTATTTAAGATGACACCCATTTTAATATTTATGAAAAAATTAAAAAGACACCCATCTTAATTTTTAAATAAATTGGCTTAATCAACTAACCAATTTTTAAATACTCATAAGCTAATGGCTTATTTAAAGGCATTTACGGTGGTTATTTTAAAAATGTGCTGTTATGTGTGTGGTTAGCTAAATTAGGGGCATGCTTAAACCTGCAGCTAGGCAGTTTTAAAACTATTAAGGAGGATTTTAGGCTAGTAGCTTTTTACAATTACTATAATTTACTCGTCGCTTTTTATTTAAGTGTTCGCAGTAACTTACATGTGATTGCGGCTTACCTACAGCGCCGTGAAATACGCGGGTAAAATCAGTAGTGAGTTTTAACCAATTTTCTGGCGATATGTTTACTCTTTCTAATAAAGGGAGCTGAGTGTTTTCAATAAAACCTGGTTTATCATTGCGAATAATGCGCCCTGTAAGCTCAACTAATTCAAGGTAATATTTAAGCTCGAACGGTAAACCTCTTGGCATAAATTTACGGGGTTTACCTGCAAACTTTAAAAGTTGTTTGGGCTGCTTTGAATTTTCTGCGCTCTTAATTCGCTTTTGCACACTGGTAAAGTTTGAGTCTTCAGGAGTATTAGCTACTTTTGCTCTAATTGGGTTTAAATCAACGTAAGCCATACAAGCTGCAAGGGCTGCTTCATCAAGTAGAGCTTGTGATTTAAAGCGACCTTCCCAAAACCGGCCAGTGCATTTATCTTCTTTATTAGCTTTTCGTGCAATATGTTCGTTTAAAACGCGCATAAACCAGCTAATGCTAGATAACCTTTCTCTGTATTGAATAATAGTTTGGCTTAAAAAGTAGCGCTCAGTATTACTAAGCTCTTCACCTTGTAAAAATTTTTGCGTTAGTGGTGTACCTTTACATAGCTTATGCCAGCGCAGCACTATGGCTTTGTCATTCAATCTATTTTCTTTTTTATCATCAACATAAAGCACAATATGCGTGTGATTACTCATAACTGCATAAGCGCATATATCAATACAAAATATTTTAGCGAGGCTAAATAGTTTTTGCTCTACCCAGCCTCTGCGGTGTTCATAAGATTTACCCGTTAATGAATCCTCGCCGCATAAATAAGCATGGCGTACACAGCGTGAAATACAGTGATAGTATTTTGTATCGGCCAAACTAATTAGGCGTTTTCTTGCAATAGCCATGTAGCACCTATTTATTTGTTGAGCTAAATAAACTTTAGTTGCTAGATGATTAGAATACAAAATTAACAGTGGGTGTCTTCATAACTATCTTAATAATTAAAGTTACTTTATTTACTCAAATATCGTTGTAAAAAATAAATTATTAGTAGAGTTTTTGTAAGCGATTACTTAACCTGTAACCCCAAAAATAGTAGTAATTAGCCATAATTTTAGGAGCCTACGTGTTAGAAGCGTTATTTGTATATGGTACTTTGTGCCCTGGTCATCCAAACGAGCATATTCTTGCCAATATTGGCGGCACTTTTGAAGAAGGCAGTGTAGTAGGTAATTTAATTAACGAAGGCTGGGGTGCTAAAATGGGCTTTCCTGCACTGGTGTTAGATGACTCAGGTCAAGAGATAAAAGGCTATGTATTTAGCTCTACTAATTTAAAAAATCATTGGGCAGAGCTCGATGAGTTTGAAGGCGAGGCTTACTCTCGTATATTAACGCAAGTTAAGTTACACAATGGTGAGTATGTTCAGGCAAACGTGTACTCATTAAATACAAAGTAACACTTATAAACCAGCGCTTTTAAGATCAAGCGCTGGCTATTTATAAATTAATTAACCGCAAAGTCTTTTGTTTCTAAATAGCGTGGCACGCTTTTAAAACATGCCTCTAGCGTGTTTTTCAGCGCAGCGTTTACCGAGGTATTTAATGCAGCCTCACACTTTAACTCCCTATTATATTCACCTCTACTAAGCGGCACTAAGCTTAATGAGTCATAGCTTGGTTTACTTTGTATTTTATGAATTACCAAGCCTTGCTGCTCTGTTAGCTTTATTAACTCAAACGCATTTTTATGCACTTTACTGGTCGTTATTTTTTCAACGTATAGCGGGTTTTTAAAAGTTAGCTTGGTTGTAAAAAGTGCTTTGCCACCGCGTTCAAAATGGCCGTTAAATACAGTTAAGTTTAAGGTGGGTGTCTTTTTATTTATTAATAAGTTTAGGTCAAATTTGGTTGGTAAAATAGTGATCTGACCTTGCTCGGTTGCTGCTTTTTTTAAAACACTTTTGATTTTATTAAAGTGGGTGTCACGTGTAGTTACCTCATACACTATTTGGTAGTCGTGTGGAGGGGCGTATAACGGCATGTGGCTAGCCAGTACTTTATCTCCCGCTGATATAAGTGCCATACCATGAAATCCCACGTAGCTGTGGGGTTTGTGTGTGTTGTGTGAATTATGTTGAGGTGTGTTTGCAAGCGCTGCGCTCGACAATAAAATAAAAAGTAGCAGTATGTGTTTCATGTTAATGCTCAAAAATAAATATAGCGTTACTATAAGCTGGTTTTTATGTATAAATAATCGATAATAAGTTATTAGTTGTTTCCTTTTAATCAACATGGTTTGGCGCTATGCATTTAGACGACATTGAAAAAGTAATTCATATGGCGGGTTCGCAAAATCTGCATACAACCGCTAAGCACTTTAATATTACCCCAGGGGCGCTGTCTAAAACGCTAAAAAAGGTTGAGGCAAACTTAGCCACAGAGCTGTTTAATCGTGTAGGCAAAACCTTAGTACTTAATGATAAAGGCAAAGAGTTTGTTAAGCACAGTAGCGATTTAGTTCATAATTACCAGCAGCTTACTAGCCGTTTTAAAAGCGATAATCATAAATTTAATGCGGTTATTGCAGGTCCTGCCATTTTACTAAAAAGTGGCCTTAAAAAGCTGCTTACACCTCTTAGCAGCCTGCCTTGCTCGGTGCGCATTAACAATGTGTTTGAAGGTGAAGCCATAAGCCAAGTTGCGTCTGGCTCGGCGCAGATTGCGCTAGTTACTCGCGAGGCATTTAATAATAGCTCGCATACTAATTTAGTGGCGGTTGATGTATTTAATACTGGGTTTAGTGTGGCTGGGCATGCTTCGCATCAGCTAGTACAACAAGGTGCATTAACGCTTAATAAAAACCAATTACTGCACGCGGCTTTTGCATGCCCTTTGTTTTCGCCGTTATGCGGCTTAGAGCAAGGTATAGGCTCCGACGGCTGGCAAGATAATATTGCCCCGCGCAATATTGTATTTAGATGTAGCGATTACAGTGCATTAATAGAGGTGGTGCAAAGTGGTTTGGCGTTGGCGTATTTACCTAACTTTGTAATTGACGATTTAGGGCTTAAAAAATTAACTGTAAAGGGGGTTAACAGTCACTACAATGAAAGCATTGTAATGATATACAAACCATCTAAGGCCGATGGTTGGCTTAATAAACTCATGCACGCTTTATAAGTGGGTTTAAAAATATAAAGCGCCTTAACCACTACATTAAGACGCTTTAGGATGAAAACTGGTTTAATTTGCTAGCTATTAAAAATTATAAGCTAACGACATTTTAAATTGAGTTGGCGCACCTGGGTAAACCCATAAAGCGTTGTAGCTGCTTTCGGCGTAATCTTCATCAAAAATGTTATTTACACTTACATTAAGTTCGGTTTGCTCGGTTAAATTAACTTGGCCAAACACGCCCACTAATTGGTAGCTTGGTAGCCTAAAACTTAAATCGGCGGCATCACCTAAACGGCTGCTTGTGTATTGGTAACTTGCACCAAACTCAAGCTCTTTGCCCATTAATGCTGTTTGGTGGCTAAGCGTAAGGTTTAAGTTATTTTTTGGTACATTTACTAGCGGGCTGCCTTTTTCAATTGGCACACCCCAATCGGCATTAATAATGTCGTTTGCTGTGGTGGCATCTATATAGGCGTACGATAAGTTAAATGCCGTTGCATCAGTAATATAGGTGTTTAAATCAAGTTCAAAACCTTTACTATCGGCTTTACCAATAGGCGCCGAAAAACCAACGTTTACAGGGTCTGCCACTAACATATTACTTTTAGAAGCATCAAAAAATGCCACAGTACCGTTTACGCCTAAGTATTCAAACTTAGCGCCAACTTCAAACGAGTCGCTGTATTCAAAGCCAAACGGGTCGCCGCTTGCATCAGTGCCGCTTAGTGGCAAAAAGCCTTCTGAGTAGCTGCTGTAAAAGGTGAGTGCATTGTTTAGCTCGTACACTACGCCAACACGTGGGCTTACTTGGCTTTCAGAACTGGTTGAAAACACGCCGCTGTTGGTTTCTAAAATGTCTTGGTCAACGCTGTCAAATCTTAGGCCAACTAATAGCTTAAATTTATCGGTAATATCCATTTGGTCTTGAACATAAATACCGTATGCTTTTTGCTCTTCGTCGTTTTCGTAAAGTAAGCTAACTGCTGGGCGCTCAACATCGTAATTTGGCTCAAAAATATCAACAGTATAAGTACCATTACCACCACGGTAGCGTGAAAGCGCTGTACGTAAATCGTACTTATATGCATCGGCACCTATCAATAAGTGATGCGTAATACCTGCTGTAGCTAAACTTCCGCTAACTTCAAACTTAACGCTTGTGTCTTCTACTTCGTAGTCGCGATAGCGCTGCTGACGGGTAAGTGTGCGGCCATCGTCAAATAACGATTGGCGCGATGGTGAAAGCTCAGCATCCGACGAAAACCCCGTTAATGTAGAGCTGCGGTAGTTTGCACCTACAACAAGTGACCATTCGTCGTTAATGTCGTGATTTAACGTAATTTGATGACCACGAGAATAAACCTGCGTGTCGCCATCGTTTGGGTTACCTAAATAACGTGAGCTTGGTACAGTGTCAAAATCGTTATCGAGCACTACAACACCGCGGTCAAATAGCTGGGCTAAATCTACGTATTCAAACTCATACGTTACACTGGTCGATGCGTTTATTTGATGATAAACAGACGGCGTAATCACCTTTTTGTTGGTGTATACCTCATCGCGGTAGCTGTCGCTATCTTGCCACGCGCCATTTATTCTAAACGCAGTGGTATCGTTAATACCGTTAGTGTAATCGCCTTCAACACGGTTAAAACTGTCGCTGCCTAAGCTTAGCTTTAGCTCTCCTTGAGAATCAAACTGTGGCTTTTTGGTCACAATATTTACAGTACCGCCTGGCTCCGAGCGCCCATAAAGTGCAGAGCCTGGGCCTTTTAATACTTCTATGTATTCAATGTTTGATACATCGCGCGGGCCGCTAAAACCACGCCCGCCGCTAAAGCCATTAATTAAATAGCCCGACGGCATGTTTTCGTTACCTGAAAGGCCACGAATAGAAAAGCTATCCCATAATGCGCCACTGTTATTTTTGCGCGAAATACTCGCCGAAAAATCAAGGGCGTCTTGTAATTCGGTAATGCCTTTTTGATCAAGCGCAGCGCTGCTAACACTTACAATAGACTGCGGCATTTGCTTTTGAGGAATGTCGCCACGGTAAGCTTGTTTATAAGTAACAGATATTTTTTCAATTTCGTCGGTTTGCTCTTGCGCAAGTGTTTGCGCACTAATGCCTAAACAGGCTAAATAAATTAAAGAGTACTTCATGATGATAATAGGGAATAAGCAAATGTGATATTATAACGATAAGTTTAGCATGTGTTACTTTATAACAAAAAGACTTTTTTGAATTTAAAAATTGCATTAGCAGCTTTGTATACATCACGTTAGTATGGTGATCTCTTTAGGTTACATAACGATAATTATATGAGCATAAAAACAAACGCATTAATTTACTTTTTAGCCTTTTGCAGTGGCTTTTGCATTATGGGTATTGAGCTTTTAGGTGGGCGTATTTTGGCGCCTTATTTTGGCAGCAGCGTACATATTTGGGGCAGCATAATTACCGTATTTATGCTTAGTTTATCCTTAGGTTATTTACTCGGTGGCAAACTTAGTACTAAAAATGCATCGCTTACTAAATATGGGTTAATTTTTTTAGTGGCGAGCATTATGGTGGTGCCTATTGCGCTGTTTTCGCAGCCAATAATGGAATTTATATTTACCCACATTGAAGACACACGCTATGGCTCTTTGCTTGCCTCTACGGCTTTATTTTTTATTCCTACCGTTATTTTAGGCATGATCTCGCCTTACTCGGTACGCTTATTAGTAACCGACAGCCATAAAAGTGGCCAAGTGGCGGGTGTATTATATTTTGTAAGCACGCTAGGCAGTGCCTTGGGTACTATTATTACCTCGTTTTACTTTGTGCTCGCGTTCGACGTAAACACCATAATTAGCGCGTTTGCATCAACACTTGGCCTACTCGGTGTACTTGCTATTACTGTTAACAGCCTTGGCGGTAATAAGGAGTTAGCGCATGCTTAAATACTTACTCTTAGCTGCCAGTGTGTTCTCAGGAGCAGCGCTTAGTAATGTAATACACGAAGAACGCTCCTTGTATCGCAATATTATTGTTGATGAAACACGCGACCTACGCTGCCTTAAATTTAATACTAAAAGCAGTAAAACTAGTCAAAGTTGTATGTATAAAAACGACCCCGACAAACTCGTTTTTAACTACACCAAGCTTACTTTTGCCAGTTTGTTAGTAACTAAAAACCCTAAAAATGTGCTGGTTATAGGCTTAGGTGGCGGTACGCTTTCTAATGTAATTAATGAGCTTTACCCTGCCGCTAAAATTCATAATGTTGAAATAGACCCAGCAGTTTTAAAAGTAGCCCGCGATTACTTTAACTTTATAGAAACCGATAACGTAACATCAAGCGTGCAAGACGGCCGTATATTTATAAAACGCGCCGCTATTAAAAAGCAAAAGTACGACTGGATCATTCTTGATGCATTCAATGGCGACTACATTCCTGAGCATTTACTTACCAAAGAATTTTTTGAAGAAGTACAAAGCGTGCTAGCCAAAGGCGGTGTTATTGCAGCTAATACGTTTTCGAGCAGTAAATTATACGAGCACGAGTCGGCAACGTACCATAGTGTATTTGGCGACTTTATTAATGTAAGCCGCCCTAATCGCAGTAATCGTATTATTTTAGCGGGCGTTAAAACTATGCCAACTGCAGCGCAGCTTAACGAGCGCATTAACGCCCTTGCGCCACGTTTAAAAAAATACGATGTAGATATAAAAGCAATTAGTACCTACATGCAAAGCACCAAAAACAACCAAGACTGGCCAGCAAATACCAAAATACTGACCGACCAGTACTCCCCCGCTAACCTTCTTAATTTTTAAACGTACAAAATTTATTTAGCCCCAGTTTTGGGGCTTTTTTATTTACGAACTACCACAATATTTACTTAGCACGCTAACTAATGGTAAGGTACTTAGCATGCTAACTAAATTGAGGTGGTTATGACTACTCAAAAACCTTTTCACGAAACGCTCGACTTAACCTTAATTGGTAATATGGGGCGTGTTCATAGGCTATGCCGCGAAGCAGTAACCATAGCTGTAGAGCCATTGGGGCTTACGCAATCGCGCTGGACCGCACTTATGCATATAGACATGCAAGGTGAAGGATTAACTCAACTTGAGCTTGCCAATAGCTTAGGTATAGAAATGCCCTCGCTTACTCGCACACTAAAGCAATTAGAAGAGCAGCAATTAATTACACGAAAAGTAGATGAGCACGATAAACGCAGTAAAAAAATTTACTTTACCGAGCAAGGTGGCACCGTTTTACAGTCGCTAAACAAAAAGCTGATTGATATTAAAAGCCAGCTTTATAGCGGCTTAAGCACACAGCAGCTCGACGCACTCGCGCATGGCATAGTTAAAATAGAAAAAAACGCACTAAACTGTATTCAAAACCAAGTTAAAGGGTAAAGCACGTAATGACCCCCGATCAAAAATTTACACGTTATGTAAGACTTTCGTTAGCGACGTTTGTAGTTGTATTTATATATTATTTAATTGCCGACATGTTTATGCCGGTAACGCCACAGGCACGGGTTTACCACCCTGTTGTGCAAATAGCACCGCAAATAAGTGGCCGCGTAACTAACGTATTGGTAGCCAATAACCAAACCGTAAAAGCGGGCGATGTACTATTTGAAATAGACCAAGACCCATACAAGCTAGCGCTCGAACAAGCACAGCTCGCCCTTGACGATGCCAAATTACAAAATAAACGCCTAGATACCAATGTAAAAGCACTTGAGGCACAAATTAGTGCTGCTAAAGCAAAGCAGCACGAGCAAAATTTATTAAAAAACCGTGGCGAAACCCTTTATAAACAGCGTTCTATTTCAGAGCAAGAGCTTGAAAGCATTAGAGCCAATTTTGAAGCCAGTAAGTCGGATGTAGCCTCATTACAGGCGCAATTAGCCGAGGCCGTACTTGCCCGAGGCGAAAGCGGCACACAAAACTTAGCAATTCGCCACGCAGCAAACCAGTTAGCACAAGCAGAGCTTAACTTATCGTACACGCAAGTGCGTGCGCTAAGCGCGGGTGTAGTGTCTAACCTACAACTACTTGATGGCGCGTATGCCGTAACGGGCAGCCCTTTGCTTGCAATAGTGGCAAACAAAGCCGACCTAGTGGCTGACTTTAGAGAAAAGTCGTTACTAAATATGCAACCAGGCAGCCAAGCTAGAGTAGTATTTGATAGCCGGCCAGGCGAGGTATACATTGCCCAAATAAGCACCTTTGAAGCGGGAGTAAGCGATGGACAACTCAGCGCAAATGGCTCACTTAGTAGCACCGAAACCAGTAACCGCTGGGTGCGCGACGCTCAGCGCCAGCGCATTCATTTAGTTATGCCCAACCACGCTAAATTAATAGCCAGCATGCCAAGCGGCGCCCGTGCCACCGTACAATTATTACCAGAGTCGAGCATTGGGCAATGGCTAGCAATAGCCCAAATTAGGTTTATTAGTTGGTTACACTACATTTATTAATGGAGGCGGTATGAGCAAAGTTATAAGCCAAGCGCCGCAATTAGACTCAAATGGATTACGCCAAGCGCTGCGTATAGCCGGTGGCTGCACTATTGGTTTTACTATTAGTAAGTTAATGAACTGGCCGTACGGTATATTTTTTACGGTGTACCCCATGCTGTTACTTGGTTTAGTGCCGGTATTAAATAAAAGCATAGTGCGCCAGTTTTTAGCCAGTGCCGCAATTAGTATTCCTATGGTGTTAGTTATGCAGGGGTTGTTTTCGCATTTACCTGTTTTAATGACCATTATTGTATTTTTAGCGTTTTGTTTTTTGTTTTATCAAATGAGCTCGGGCGCCGCCTTTTTATTTGGTGCGTTAGGTGTGGTTGGGTTATCTATTCAGCTGCACTTTTCAAGTTATGTAACAGGCACCGATAGCGTTTATCCGCTTATTTTAAGTAATGGCTTGGCGACCCTACTCTCTACGGCTATCGCTTTTGCTATGCATGGTATTTTCCCTGATGTAACCGCTCGCCCTGTAAGAGCGGTACCGGCAAAAGCAAAAGAAAGTATTCGTCATGAGGTATTACTGTGCGCCACAGTGGCTACGTTATCGTTTGTGGCGTTTCAGGTGCTTGATTTACAAGATTCAATATCGGCGCAAGCGTCTTCGGTGCTTATATTGTTTTCTTTGTGTTGGAAAGCCGCAGGTATGGCCGGTTGGCAGCGTGCTATTGGCACACTGATTGGCTGTAATGCGGCGTTGTTAGCGCAAGTTTTACTTTATAACCACACCGACTTTTTACTTTTTCCGGTATTAATATTGTGGACGCTTTCGTTTATTTTTAGCCGCTTTCATATTTTAGGCGGAGGCCCGCCAGGTATAGGATTTGGTGTATTAACTACCTTTGGTATTTTGTTTGGCAACTCACTCGGCCCAGGGCAAGATTTAGTTTACAGCGCGCTGTATCGCTTTAGCTCGGTTGCTGTCGCCATTGTGGCAAGCTTATGTGCAGTTTACATAATGCATCATATATTAAACCGCTTTAGCGCAACCCGCCATCATACCTATGAGTAGCTATTTTCGCAGCCCATCACGCAAACAAGTTTCGCGTCTATTCGCGTCTACAAGTAATTAAACTCAAAGGTTAGGATTATGCCGTAGGCGCAGAGCTTGCTCGCGCGAAAAACGCAGTTTTTAATGGCTTAAAGCGTTTACACGCTTGCACTATTTCGCTTTGCTAAATTAAACAGCACTTTATTTAAGGGCCTTGCCCATCACGCAAACAAGTTTCGCGTCTACAAGTAATTTAAACTCAAGGTTAGGATTATGCCGTAGGCGCAGAGCTTGCTCGCGCGAAAAGCGAAGCTTTTAATGGCTTAAAGCGTTTACACGCTCGCACTCATTTCGCTTTCTAAATTAACCAGCACTTTATTTATGGGCCTTGCCCATCACTCAAACAAGTTTCGCATCTACAAGTAAATTAAACTTATAACCCCAAACTTTTATTAAAACTTAATATTTCCGCGCAGGGCTTTGGTTTGTCCGTGTTTGGTTTTTTTATCCATGCGTTTGCGCTGCGAGTTACGGCTTGGCTTGGTTGCGCGGCGGGCTTTATTTACCTTGGTAGCACTAAGTATTAAGTCTTTTAGGCGGTTTAGTGCGTCTTCGCGGTTTAGTTCTTGTGTGCGGTGGCTTTGCGCTTTAATTATTAATACGCCATCTTTGGTTATGCGTGAGTCGTTTAGCTTTAATAAGCGCTCTTTGTAAAAGTCAGGTAACTTTGAGCGGTTAATATCAAAGCGTAAATGAATGGCACTGGCTACTTTGTTAACGTTTTGGCCACCGGCACCTTGCGAACGAATAGCGGTTAGCTCTAGTTCCCACTCATCTATAGTGACAGTATTTGAAATAGTTAACATTACGTTCAGCTCTTATCGACAAAAATGCATTATAACATTTGTAACTATATTTGTGCTGAATCAGCTTAAGTTATAGGGGTTTAAAGTATTTATACTACTTTGTAGTTTAAATGCAGCTAATACTTTAGTTTTGTATTGGCAAGCGCTTACATTTAGTTTTTAATGGCTTTAATTAAATAATAGGAAATGCCCAATGAAAAAAATAATTTTATCACTTAGCTTACTAGCAATGAGTTTTTCAAGCCTTGCAGAAGACATTAGCGAAGGCCAATTACAAAGCTACATGAAAGCACTGCCTGCAGTGTCTAACTGGGCAAGCAGCCAAGAATCACTTAAAGGCCTAGATTTAGCAAGTATGCTAGGTGGCTCTGCCGAGCAAAGTGTTGATGAGCAAAGCTCAATGGCAAACACTGCACTTAGCATGATCAGAGAGCAAGACCTATACAAAAGCTTTGCAAGCATTACAAACCGCTACGGTTTTTCGCCTGAAGAGTTAGTATCTGTGGGTTCTGAAGTATCTATGGCTTACATCGAAAACTTAAAATCGGGCCTTTCTGCTGAAAACCAAGAAACAGCAACAAAAGTAATGAGCGGTCTACAAAGCCTTAAAAGCGCAAAAAGTAGTGATGCTAGCTCGTTAATGGGCTCGTTTGGTAAAGCGTCAAGCGCTGCTGAAGAGTCGACTGAATCGCTAGTAAGCGAAAACAACCTTGAGCTTGTGAGCGAATACATGCCACAGCTTCAAAAGCTTTTTGCACTACTGTAATTAAGTAAATTTTTACTAAAAAGGTGGCATTTGCCACCTTTTTTAATGCCTAAATTTAATAATTACGACATTTTACGAATTGTACTAAGCGGTGCTATGCGTAAAATCCAATGTAAAAACGCCCACGGCCAGGTTGGCACAAAGCTGTTGGCTTTTTCTTTATTAATGGCTTTTACAAGCGCTTTGCAGCCGGTTTCGGTATCGACTATAAAGGGCACTGTTTTTACTTTTTCGTTTATTTCGCTTCTTATAAAACCTGGGTGTACACAGCTTACTTTTATAGGTGTGTGCATTACATCTATGCGTATGCCTTCGCTTAATGAGGTAATGGCCGCTTTTGTAGCAGCGTAAACGGTCATGGCGCGCCTAAAACCTCGCACCGCACTAATAGACGAAATAGTTACTAAGTGGCCATGGTTTTGCGCTCTAAAAATTTCCATTGCGGCCTCTGCCTGGGCAAGGGCGGCTACAAAGTTGGTTTGTGCGGTTTGTTTGTTGGCATTAAAATAACCCGTACCAACAGACGCACCTTTGCCCATACCTGCATTTATAATGACTCTATCAAGGCCGTTTAGCTCTTCTTTAAAGGCGTTAAATACGCTAAACACGTGCTCGTGATCGTTAACATCGAGCACTTTTATGCTAATGGTTATATTAGGGTTTACCTGTTCAAGCTCGCTTTTTAGTTGCTCGAGTAGCTCAAAGCGCCGAGCACATAAAGCAAGGTTACAGCCTTGTTTTGCAAACTCTTTTGCCATGCCTTTGCCTAAGCCTGAACTTGCACCTGTTATTAGTATGTTTTTGCGCATAATTAAATCCTTAGGTGTATGTAATTAATTTTTGTTGTGGGTGGCACTCTAAAAAGTGATGCTCGTTTAAACTGCTAATGCCTAATTTACGGTTTGCCCCTTTGCCACGCGCCACTACTTTGGTTACGCCTGCGTTTACTAAGCTCCAATTAATATCAATAAAGTGCTCGAGCTTTAGCCCCATTAATTGGCTGGTAATAATGCTAATAGGCCCGCCAGAGGTGTAAATAAGTACTTTTTTGCCATGGTTTTCATTGGTTATTTGCTCAAGTGCGCCCAGTACTCGCGCAGTAAATGCATTAAAGCTTTCGTTGTATAATGTGCTATCGGGGTTGAGAACCCACTGCTCAATGGCGCTAATAAATACCGTTTTAAAATATTCCATTGGGTCGGCTTGTTTGCTAAGTGCAGTACGCACTTGGCTGGCGGTGGCAAGCTCTGGGTCATAAACCGCTAAAATATGTTCGTGATCGTACTCGTTTAAACGCGCATCGTTTATTAGCACTGGCGCATTATTAACACTTGCTAAACTAAGCTCTGCGGTTTGATTATGGCGTAGCATATTCCCTGCAAATACCACATCGGGCGTTAGCTGCTTTTGTGCTACATACTCACCAAGTAATGTGGCTTGCTGCTGCCCTTTATTTGAGAGCATATCGTAGTTATCAGCCGAAAAGCTGGCCTGCCCGTGGCGCACTAAATATAAAATACACATTAGGCTTTTCCCTGATTTTTAATGGCTTTATTACAGCGCCATAAAAGGTAATGTACAAACACCCAAAAGTTTTTAAAGGCTGGGTTTTTTGTTTGCCCATGGTGGTAGCGGTAATAAATTTGCTGCACTATGCCTGCAAGCCTAAATAGCCCGTACACTTCGTAAAAAGTAAAATCGTCTACCGTTATATCCATTTTTTTACAGTAATAGGTCACTACTTCTTTGCGCGTTAGCATGCCCTCTAAATGGGTAGGTTGGCGGCGCGTGGCTTGCACTAAAAAGTCATCGCCGGGTTCTACCCAGTAAGCCAATGTGTTGCCTAAATCCATAAGTGGGTCGCCAAGGGTGGCAAGCTCCCAGTCTAAAATGCCCAGTACTTTGGTGTAGTCGGTTGCATCAAGTACAACGTTATCAAACCTAAAGTCGTTATGCGTTATACAAATACGCTCGTGGCTTGGCATGTTGTTTTCGAGCCATTTAATTACTTTTTTGCCACTGGGTACATTCCATGTTTTAGCTTTAGTAAAACGCTCACTCCAGCCGCTAATTTGTCGCTGCGTATACCCTTCGCCTTTACCTAAATGGCTTAAATTGGCCTGTTTGTAATCTACTTTGTGTAGCTCTACTAGGCAGTCGAGTACGTTTTCGCACAGCTGTTTGGTGCGCTCGGGCGTGGGCGTTAATCCGCGCGGTAAGTTTTTACGCGGAATAATACCCGTAAGCTTTTCCATAACATAAAAGTCGGTGCCAAGTATGCTTTCATCATCGCAAAACGCTTGCATAGTAGGTACGTAACTGTAAACCGGTTTTAGCGCCTGCTGTAATTTAAACTCGCGGCCCATATCGTGTGCGCCTTTGGCTTTGGTGCCTTTTGGGGCACGGCGCAAAATAAGCGATTGCTCTGGGTAGTCTAGGCAGTAGGTCCAGTTTGAAGCGCCCCCTGCGTATTGTGTAACGTTTGGCTCGCCAGTTAACTGCGGTATGTGTTGTTTAAGCCAGGCATCTACTTTTTGGGTGTCGAGCTCTTCGCCTTGGCGCACGCTTTTGGCTTGATCTAATAATTGTGTGTTCATTGTTAGCCTTTATTATTTTGATTTTAAACGTTGCATAGAGCGTGTTTTTTTCAGCATGTTTTTAATGTACCACTCAACGGGGAGTAGTTTTTTCATTAAAAAGGCCTGTTTACCTAATTTATGGGTCAAAATTAAAAATGGGCGTTTAAGTGACTGCTTATAAATAATATTTGCAACTTGCTCGGCGTTAATGGGTGAGCGCTCAAATGCACGGTTTAACATTGTTTGCATAGCCGGCTCGCTGGTGCGTAACGACTCATTAAGGTTGGTTTTAAAAAAGCTGGGGCACACTACGCTTACATCTATATTATCGTAAGCAAGCTCGAGTTTTAGGGTTTCGCTAAAGCCAATTACGGCGGCTTTTACGGCGTTATAACTGCTCATAAACGGAATAGGTGTAAGCCCCGCTTGCGACGCTACATTAATAAAGTAGCCACTGCCTTGTTGCTTAAATAACGGATAAAACGTTTGGCACACTCGCACCATAGAGAGCAAATTAATATCCATAATCCACTGCCATTGCTCAAGCGATTCGCCCTCAAGTGATCCGCCGGTTGCAACGCCTGCATTATTAATAACAATATCTACGCCTTGCCACTTGGTTTGAATAAAATCGTAAAGCCCCTTTACATCGGCTTGTTTTGTTACATCGCAGGCGTAAAAAAAGGCATCGGCTTTTAATGCTTGTAGATCGTTAATAGTTACGGCTGCGCGTTCGGCGTTTATATCGGCAATACAAATTTGTAAGTTTGCGCCCAAATTACTCGCGTAACTAAGCGCTAATGCTTTGCCAAGCCCTGTGGCTCCACCTGTTATTATTAATTTTGTTTTCATGGTGTTGCCTTAGCGGTATTTGTTAAGTTCGAGGCGCGAAACCATGCCCATGTGTACTTCGTCTGGGCCATCGGCAAGGCGTAAAATTCGCCCCATTGCATTAAACGAGGCAATAGGAAAGTCGCTCGACACGCCAGCGCCACCAAATACTTGTATGGCCATATCAGAGACCATTTGCAGCATATTGGGTACCACTACTTTTATGCTCGATATTTCGGTCATGGCGTGTTTAACGCCTTGGGTATCTATTTTCCATGCGGCGTGCAGTGTTAATAAACGGGCTTGATCTATTGCCATACGCGCCTGCGCAACGCGTTCTAAATTGCCGCCTAATTTAAGTAACGGTTTACCAAAGGCGCTGCGCGAAAGCCCGCGCTTAATCATTAGCTCTAAACAGCGCTCTGCTGCGCCAATTGCGCGCATACAGTGATGAATTCGCCCAGGCCCTAAACGCCCTTGTGCAATAGCAAAGCCTTTGCCTAACCCTAAAATAAGATTTTGTTTTGGTACACGTACGTTACTAAATTCCATTTCGCCGTGGCCGTAGGGGGCATCAAAATCGCCACAGGCACTTAGCATGCGTTTAATATTTACGCCGGGTGTGTTTAATGGCACAAGTACCATGGAGTGCTGGCTATGTTTATCGTTTTCGGGGTTAGAAAGCCCCATAAAAATAGCTACCTGAGCATTGGGGTGGCCAAGGCCGGTGGTCCACCATTTTTTGCCATTTAAAATGAGTTCGTCGCCATCAACATTTATGGTTGCTTGCATGTTTGTGGCATCTGAAGAGGCTACGTCGGGCTCGGTCATGGCAAATACAGAGCGTATTTCGCCATTTAATAAAGGCGTTAACCACTGCTGTTTTTGCTCATCGTTTGCAAAGTGATACAGCACTTCCATATTGCCGGTGTCGGGGGCGTTACAGTTAAATATTTCTGATGCAAATAAACATTTACCCATTTGCTCTGCAATAGGGGCGTACTCTAAACAAGTTAAGCCTTGTGCTAGTTCTGTATCGGGTAAAAATAAGTTCCACAGGCCAGCGGCTTTTGCTTTCGCTTTTAATGGCTCAATGTGCTCACTTAGCTGCCAAGTGGTCCAATCGTTTGAATTATTTTTTGCGTGGTTATGCGCAACTACCGCTTGCTCAATAGGCAATACGTGTTCATTCATAAAGGCGGTAACACGCGTTAGGTAGTCTTGGCTTTTTTGGCTTGGCTCAAAGTTCATTAGGGTTGCCTGTTTATTTTTTAGTTAACCCAGCATAAAACATTCGCCCCAATGAATTAAATGAAATATATTACCAGTTAAGTGTGAATTACATTCATAGTGTGGGTGGGTAATAATGATTGAAGCTAAAAATATTCAGCAGTTAGACTTAAATTTACTTAAAATTTTTGAGTGCCTCTACCGAGAAAAAAACATGAGCGAAACCGCAAAGGTGCTGTACATAACGCCCTCAGCAGTAAGCCATGCTATAAAACGCCTGCGAAGTGTATTAAACGACCCGCTATTTGAGCGCCAAGGGCAATTAATGTTGCCCACCCCAGCATGCCAGCGCATGGCGCCAGCGCTAATAGATTTACTGGAAAAGTTACGCCAAGTACTGCAAGCCTGTGGCGATTTTGACCTAGCCACCACCGCGCAAACCTTTAAAATAGCCCTGCACGATGCCATTGAGCCCATAGTGCTGCCAAAGTTGCAGTTAATAATTGCAAAACACGCCCCTAACGCAAGCCTTGCAAGCGTTAAGCTAAACCGCGACGACATGCACAAGCAATTGGCTAATCATCAAATTGATATGGCGATAGATGTAGCGCGGCCTATAAAAGCGCCTATTAGCCATGCTGTGCTTTCAAGCGATCACTTTTGTGTATTACTGAAAAAAAATCACCCGCTAAAAAATAAGTTAAATATAGAAAATTACTTAAGTGCTAAACATGTAGCGGTTTCAAACAGAGCCACCGGCACCGTAATTGAAGACATAGCCTTATTGCAGCTAAGCTTTAATCGCGAGGTAGCTATGCGCTGCCAAACCTATTTTGCCGCAAAAGAGGTAATTAAAAACTCGCCATTTTTGCTCACCCTGCCCTCAATGGTTGCAAGCCAATTGCTAGATGACACGCTTATAGCACGGCCTGTACCCACCACAATGCCTGCTATTTATCAGCATTTATATTGGCACCAAAATACCGATAAAGACGACGCCCTAATGTGGCTGCGCAGCCAAGTAGAAAATATATTTAAGCGTGAAGGTATATAACGGGCTTTTTATTTATGGGCCTTGCCCATTACGCAAACACGTTTCGCGTCTACAAGGTATAAACGCAGCTATGTGCCCAAGGTTGAGGGTTCGCCGTAGGCGCAGAGCTTGCTCGCGCAAAAAGCGAAGCTTTTAATGGCTTTAAACATCTGCACCTATTTTGTTTAATGAATTAACCAGCTTTTTATTTATGGGCCTTGCCCATTACGCAAACACGTTTCGTGTCTACAAGGTATAAACGCGTCTATGTACCCAAGGTTGAGGGTTCGCTGTAGGCGCAGAGCTTGCTCGCGCGAAAAGCGTAGCTTTTAATGGCTTAAACCTTCTACACGCTCGCACCTATTTCACTTTGCTAAATTACCCAGCACTTTATTTATGGGCTTTGCCCATTACGAAAACACGTTTCGCGTCTACAAGGTATAAACGCAGCTATTTACCTAGGGTTCGCTGTAGGCGCAGAGCTTGCTCGCGCGAAAAGCGAAGCTTTTAAATTATATTTACTTTTATCGCATTGGCGATGGCAACCAAGGGGCGCATAGCGCCGAACGCCCCTTGGAACCCCACGGCGCCCCGAGCATTTTGCAATTTCCTCAAAGCCTAAATTGATATGAACGTAACCGCCGTGTATTCGCCGTCCGTGGCGAAGCCACGACTTCAATTGCTTCCATGCAATCAATTACTCATCAATTGAGTCTTTTCGGGCAAAATGACGGGGAGAGTGTTTTAACAGCGGCGTTTAAATTTGTTGTTGGTATTAGCGTTATGTATATTTAACTTATCTTAACTGTTTGAGTAATTTTAATGGCTGCTGACCCACCATCATCACTAAACTTTCCTCAATACCGTGATTTAGTAAAAAAGCTCAAACATGGTAAATCATTACCAACAGCTATTTATTTACACAAAAGCTCATTACAGGAAGCGCTGCCGCCTGAGTTACTAAGTTTTATTCAGAGCACCATAAGCAAACTAAACATAAATGAGCCTTGGAACCTAATTAAACTCTATAAACGCGATCTAAAATTTACGTTACTTAACTACCCTCATTTTGATGAATACGCATACCCCGAACTCCACACCAGCTATACAATTGATGCTGACGAGCAAACAATAAAAGCAACAAACTACAGTAACTCAAATAACCCACCTATTTTGCATCGTAAAGAAACCTTTGTACTGCCTAGTTACCCTCATAACGCATTATTTAAAGCTATTACGAAAGAAGGCGAGCAAATAGGCCTGTATCAAAATACCAAAAGCATTGGCTTTAAACAGCAATGGCAAAACTTAATTAAACGCAAAGGCTTTGAATTGGATGAAAAAGGCAGGCTAAACAAAATAGCTGAGCTACCAAAACCTGAAATTGAAAATAAACCACAAACAATACAGCGCCATTTAACCGCAATAAACCGCGATAGACTTTCAGCGCCTTTTCAAAAGCTCGCAAAATACGGTTATTTAAATGGGGATTACTCAATACTGGATTACGGCTGCGGCCTAGCAGATGACGCGACAGAGCTAGAAGCCCACGGTCTTAATATTAACGCATGGGATCCAGTACACAGGCCAAACGGAAATAAACAAACGAGTGATATTGTTAATTTGGGCTTTGTACTTAATGTAATTGAAGAGCAACGAGAGCGAAAAGACACTTTAACCGCTGCTTACCAACACACTAAAAAATTACTTTTAGTCTCAGTAATGCTCGCAAACGAAGCCAAACAAGAACACTTTAAACAATACAAAGATGGCGTAATTACTAAATGGAATACCTTCCAAAAATACTATAGCCAAGCCCAAATAAGAGCTTACATAGAGCAAACCTTAAACGTTAAAACCATGGCATTTGGGCAAGGCATTATCGCTATTTTTAAATGCCCACAATTAGAAGAAGCTCATCACTTAGAGCTACAATTTCAAAATTATAATTGGCAACATATAACGCAAAGGCCACAACCAAAAGCATTACCCAAAGCTCAGCAAAAAACCTTATTCGAAAAACACCAAACACTGCTTGATGATTTTTGGCAACACTGCCTGCACTTTGGCCGCTTACCCGCAAACGATGAGTTTGAACAAAGCACAACATTGCGCAAATATTTCACCAGCCACAATAAAGCATTTAGCATGCTACAAAATTACTATGAACAAAGTGAGTTTGATCAAGCACAACTAAAGCGAAAGCACGATTTACTAGTGTATTTTGCACTTAGCCTATTTGGTAAGCGCCAAGCTAAAAGCCACATGCCAGCAAGTTTAACGCGCGATTTAAAAATACATTTTGATGATTACAATCAAGCATTAGAGCAAGCAAAGCAACTGCTTTTCTCAATTGCAGAGCCCGCAAATATTGGTAATGCTTGTTACCAAGCTTACGAGCAAATTCAGCTGGGTGAGTTACACGACAACCACTCATACATTTTACACACTCGCTATTTAAATCAGCTCCCCGCAATACTGCGTGTTTACATTGGCTGTGCTGTGCAACTGTATGGCGATATTGACGACGTAGATTTAGTAAAAATACACATGCGATCGGGCAAAGTTACATTTTTAAAATACAATGACTTTAATAAAAAGCTGCCGTTACTAACCGAGCGAATAAAAGTAAAGATGCTAGAGCAAGATATCGACTACTTTTACTACGGCGATATTTACCCCTATCAGCCTTTTTATAACAAAATAGATTATTTACAAAAAGGCAGTAGTGAATACAAAAGCCAACAACGGTTTGATAAAAAATTAGCTGACATGCTCAAAGGCGTAGCCAAAGCCGAGTGGCCCAACTGGCCCATATTACAAAAGGTGTTTGACTATTGGGGAGTGGAATTAAAAAATAATAAATTTTATAAAAGATAAAATCCTATTCATAACAAGGAACTAGGTTTTCATGCAGCTACATTGTGATAAATAAAACAATAAAAACTGTATTTATCACGTAAGGTACGTAATAATATTACGTACCTTACGTGATGGGATTAAATTATGAGCAACCTTGAAAGTAATTATTGCTACAGCTTCCCCGCAGTTCGTGGCCAGCAGGCTGGTAAACCCTTTTATATAGCAACTTGCCCTTTAAGGCTCATACCTAAAATATTCATGTATGACGAAGAAGAAGTCCCCGTAGAGCTGAGGGCTCAGCGCACACTCAATAAAGGTCGCATACCAGAAATGGCTCGTTACCTAGTTGAGTCACCTCACGATTATGTATTTTCGGCTATAACCGCCTCAATTGGAGCTGAAATCGACTTTATCGAAGTAGATAAAAATAGCAATATCGGTAATTTAAAAGTCCCCATGGATGCGCAAATTTTAATAAACGACGGCCAACATCGTCGCGCAGCTATAGAAGAAGCTCTGAAAGAGCGCCCAGAGCTAAGCCAAGACAACATCGCTGTACTCTTTTTTGTAGACGAAGGCTTACAGCGTAGCCAACAGATGTTTGCTGATTTAAATAAATACGCAGTACGCCCTAGCCCATCGCTTGGCACCATGTACGATCACCGCGATCAAGCATCTGAACTTGCACGTTATTTAGCTTTAAATACAAAACCTTTTGCAGGATTTACTGAGTTTGAGCGCTCTACAATTGCTGTTAAAAGTAGTAAACTGTTTACCCTTAGTGGCATTAAACAAGCAAACCGCGTTTTACTTGGTAAAGGGACTAAGGAAGGCTTTAACGAAGACGAAAGGCAAGTTGCTGCAAAGTTTTGGGAATCACTAAATATTTATATGCCAGAATGGATACAAGTACAAAACAAACAGCTCTCTGCTGCTGAATTTCGCCAAGAGTATATTTCGGCGCATGGTATTGGATTACAGGCACTTGCACTAGTTGGTAAAAGCTTACTTACACTTAGCGATTCAGAAAAACAAAAAAAGCTTAAGTTAATTGCCAATATCAACTGGCTTAAAAGTAACCCTGCTTGGACTCATCGAGCAATGCAACATGGCAGGCTTTCAAAAGCTATGAGCAATATTTTCCTTACCAGCATGCAAATAAAACGTGAAATTGGCCTCCCTCTTTCGAAAGAAGATGTACAAAAAGAGAATGAATACTTAAGCGCATGAAATTATTAAACCAGTACGATCTAGAAGACTACATCGAATTTATCGAAAACGAATCGTTTGCAGGTAGCCAACTACATAACTTTGTAGCCGACACCCAACGAGTTTACATGGCCGATAAACGCCCATGGGTATTAGGTTACAGTGGCGGTAAAGATTCATCTGCCGTTATGACCTTAATTTACTTTGCGTTACTTGGCTTAAAGCCAGAAGACCGCCACAAGCCTGTTTTTGTAGTTGCGTCCGATACCTTAGTAGAAACACCAATGGTGGTTGATCACGTTGAAAAATCACTAAAACTTATTGAAGAAGGTGCAAAGCGCGAAGGCCTACCAATTACTTCACATAAAGTAGTGCCAAAGTCGAATAATACGTTTTGGGCTAATTTACTAGGTAAAGGCTACCCTGCACCAACGCGTAACTTTCGCTGGTGTACAGAGCGAATGAAAATTGACCCTGTAAGTACTTTTATTAAAGAACGCGTAAGTGAATACGACGAAGTAATTGTTGTACTAGGCTCTCGCTCTCAAGAAAGTGCATCGCGTGCGCAAGTAATTAAAAAGCATAAAATTGATGGTTCAGATCTCGCCGTACATACAACCTTAAGCAACGCATTTATTTACACACCAATTGATACATGGAGTGTTGACGATGTGTGGAAAATCCTACGCCTGTGTCACTTAAAAACCGAAGAAACACCATACGGCACTAAAAACAAATGGTTTAATAAGTACGACCTAGAATGGGAAAACCCATGGGGCGGTAAAAACCTTGTGTTATGGAACTTATACAAGGACTCATCAGGCCAAGGCGAATGCCCAATGGTTATTGACGAAACCACGCCATCGTGTGGTAACTCACGTTTTGGTTGTTGGACATGTACCGTAGTCACGCGCGACCGCGCAATGGAAAGCCTAATTCAAAACGGCGAGCAGTGGATGACTCCACTACTTAAATACCGCAATATTTTATCGCGAAGTACATCGCCTAAGCTTAAAAAGAAATACCGTAACCATATTCGTCGCGATGGCCGTTTAGCGTTTAAAACCCTAAAAGAGGATAAAGAGCGCGTATTAACAGACGACTACACAACAGGCCCTTACAAATTAAAGTATCGCCAGCATGCCATGCGTTTACTGCTTAATATACAAAAGCAATTTAACGACCAAGGCCGTGATGTTGAGCTAATTACAGTTGATGAATTACATGCAGTAAGGCATGAATGGTTAAACGACCCTAACGAGCCTGATTGGGACGATACCCTACCCGGTATTGTATCTGATGCGCTAGGCATAAAGCTCGACTGGACAATAGACGACTCAAACCAATTTAGCCTTACCGAAGGCCAGTTGCTTAACGACATTGCACCTAAGCACGGCGTATCGCCGCAAATGGTTAAAAAGCTAATCGACGTTGAAACTCAAATGAGCGGCCTTGCTCGCCGTACGGGTATTTTTAATCGTATTGGCCGCTTAATTCAGCAGGATTGGGAAAGCGCCGAAGTTATTATTGCCTCTAATTTAGATATTCGTCAGAGCCAAATGCGCCAAAGTAACGAAGTAAAAGCGCTAGAAGACGACCTAAAACAAATTACTGCATTGCTCAAAGCTGAGGGCATAGAATGATTTTTAAAACACTGACCCTAAATAACTTTCGAGTTTTTAACGGCCAAACCACTATAGACCTAGACCCTCGTAAAGAAGGCATGTTTGAGCGCCCTATTATTTTATTTGGTGGTTTAAACGGTGCGGGTAAAACCTCTATTCTTACCGCCATTCGCTTAGCCTTATTAGGTAAACGTGCGTTGGGTGCTGTAATCACAAAAAAAGATTACTTAAGCTACTTAAACGAGCAAACTAACAAAACCGCAACCAAAGCCCAGCAAGATGCCGAGAGCAGCATAACGCTTAGCTTTTCGCATACTCATCAAGGCAAACATAACCTTTATGAAGTAACCCGAAAATGGCAGCTTGAAAGCGATGAAAAGTTAACGCTTACTATTAATGGTGAGCAAGATACCTCATTAAACTCAGAGCAAGTACAAGCGTTTTTACACGAAATAGTTCCGCCGGGTATCGGTGATTTATTCTTTTTTGATGGCGAAAAAATAGCAGAGCTAGCAGAGGATGATACCGGCTCTTACTTAAAAGAGGCCGTACAAAAACTGCTGGGGATCGATATTATAAACCGTTTAAGCAACGACCTTGATATTTACCTAAAAGGCCTAGGCGCAGAAACCGCCGACAAAGATACGCTTAAAAAAATTAAAGCTGCAGAAGATCAAAAAAAGCAAATTACCCAGCAAGTAAATACAACAAGGGATAAAGCCGACAGCATTGGTGCGCAATTAACAGAGCTTAAAAACAAAATAGCCGCTAAAGAGCACGAAATACAAGCCCAAGGTGGCGCATGGGCTAAAACAAAAGATCAAGAGCAAGCAAAAGCCTCTGAGCTTATTGAGCTTGAAAAAGAGCTAACCGCTAAAATACGCCAAGAGCTAAGTGGCAGCCTACCAATGGCACTTGCGCCAACGGCAATGCAAAGCTTAATTGAGCAGCTAACCAGCGACCAACAAATTAAACAAGCTAAAGCGTTTGGTAACGAGCTGGTACAAGCGTTACCAAACCTTGAAAGCGCGCTTAATCAAAAGTTTGATACGCAAAGCAGCGATATAATGGCAACAGTAAATAGCTATTTTGGTCAGCTAGTAAACCAAACCGCGCTTGCCGAGCCAAAGCTAGATATTTCAGACTCTGAATTTGCGCTTATAAACGCACAAGTAACAGAGGCTTCGCAATCGCAAGCGCTAATAAAAGAGCTATCAACAGCGCTGACACAAACGCAAAATAAATTAAGCTCACTTTCAATTAATATTGAGCGAGCTCCAGATGCTGCCGACTTACATGAGTTATATACATCGCTGCGCGAGCTTGAAAAACAGCGCGATACAACAAGCAAAGAGTACATAAGCGAACTTCTTAAAGCGAAAGAGTTTAAAGCTAAAGAGCTAGAACTGGCTAAACGCTTAGAGAAAGACTATTCCAAGCTTAAAAACAACCACTCAGCCGATAAAGCCGTTGAGCGTGTAGAGCTTAGCCAATATGTATTGCAAGACTTTAAACACGCGCTTACAGAGCTGCGTGTAACCCAGTTAGAAGAGTTATTTGTAAAAGCATACCGTAAGCTTGCCCGTAAAGAAGACTTAAAGCTTTCAGCTAAAATAGACCCCACCAGTTTTGACGTAAATCTCGTCGATGCCGAAGGTGTTATTATTAACCGTAAATCTATGTCGGCTGGTGAAAAGCAAATATTTGCTTTTGCTATTTTAGAAGCACTCGGTAAGCTTTCAGGTAAAGTGCTGCCAGTCGTGGTTGATACGCCACTTGGACGTTTAGATTCAAAACATCGCGACAAACTTATTAAGCACTACTTCCCAGAGGCCAGCGAGCAAGTAATCCTGCTTTCAACCGATACCGAAGTAGACGAAGACTTTTACCAAGCCATTGAGCATAAAGTATCTCACGCGTTCGAGATTGAGTTTAACCAACATACTAATTGTTCAACCCTGCGAGAAGGTTACTTTTGGGCAGAGCTTGCACAGGAGGCCATATAACATGCTCCCACAAACAATGTGGCTTAATAAAGCCGTTGAAGAACAGCTCCAAACCCTAAAAGGTAAAACAGGCGTTACACCCAACGTAGCAGCCCGTATCGCGTTTTTTCGCTCCATCGAAAAGGGGTTTATATTCAATAAAGAAAAAGACTATAAGCTCTCTGGCAGCCTCAAACTCGATAAGTTTACCTGGTTAGGTAAAACCCAAATGGTGACTGAATTACTACTTAAGCAGCGCTACCCTGAGTATTCTGATAAGGAACTACAAACAGCCTGGGCAGCACATGTTGAGGATGGGATTGCAACAATAAGGAATCAAAGAGACCTTGTTAACTTAATTCATAATATCAACACTGCTTAGTTGTTAAGCTACCAGTGTTTTTTGCAAGCTAAACTTAACTTAACCTCTCAGAGATCAAAAATCAAGTAGTTACTTTTCACTGTGAATTCACTGATTATTGTATATTTACCCACCTTTTATTCGGTAGGTAGATATACAGTTTGACTCAAGTTAACCTAAAAGCACTTGTTTTAGTTGTCCTTTACCTATACCTGAAAAGCTATATTCAGACTTTTTCAATAATTCAATTTCAACATTATCTAAAAATGCTAAATCAGCTAAGGTTAAAACCTTTTCTTCCTTATCTTTCAAAATATCACGTAAAATTTCAAATAAGGCTAAAAAGCCAATAGTTTTAGTGGTAACTAAATCTTTACTATTAAACCATCCTAAACTATTTATTTTAGATAAGAAAATACTAACTATGTCAAATATATCTTTGTCCTTACCTTCAATATACAAAGCCCTTAAAGGGCTATCTGACTTAATTGATTTTAAACGTTTTCTACCTTTATTAATGAAACTATTTTGATGAATTGTATATCTATCTTTTGTTGCGTCTGTTGAAATCAATAATGTAATACACTCTACTATACAAGCTGTAGATACAAACCAATCTTGATTTTTAACATTACCGTTGATTGCAGTATGTATTCTTCCTTTAAGAAAGGAGTTATTATCATTATTCAAAACCCTAGCGAAATATACAGCTAAAGTATCAGGTGACCAAAATTGTTTATCTGTATTATCTAAATCATAGCCAAAAAGTTCGTAGGCAATACTCTTATCAACCTTCTTTTGATTAAAATTAATCGAAGTAAATACTTCCGCCTGCTGAGAGAACGGCATATCTAAGTAGACAGAGCACAAAATATCAAAATCAACAAAATCATTTGATCTAATTGCCTCTTTTAATCCCTCAATTCTATGTTGTCCATCAATTATCGATGCAAGCTCAATTTTTTGCGGTATTATTAATCGCTCTCCTGAAACAAACCACCTAATATCTTCGTCATTTACATATTCCCCTGACTTTTTATAATTAGCACTTAATATTATGGAGTTAGGGAAAGTTGCATTATTGGACTTACAATACAGCCCAATCTCTTTAATCCTATCTTCTCTCAACTTTCTCTGTACCCCTGATAATTTACCTTCCTGACTATAAGCGGCCATAGAGAATACCAAATTTACTAATTTTGTTGCTTTTATTTTAAAAACATAGAATGGGCCTATTGGCTGAAAGACTTCAATACATGAAGTATCAAAATAAGGTTTTGCCGTAGTTGTAATATTATTCATTTGAAATTGCCTCTGAAGAAGTATCATCTGCTGTACCTGTTGGTCTCCACCGCTTGTGAGGCGAGAATTCATTTTTAGCTGAACTGATAATAATCCAAAATATCCATAAGATAACAACAGAAATAGCACTTAAAATAAGGCTATTGTGAGATATAGAGCTGAATATTAGTAAGCACTGTATAAGCATAATAATGGCAGCCAATATTATGCTGTCCCGAAACAATTCAAACTCAACACTATTGTGCTCCAAATTTTTCTGTTCACTTATAGCAATAATTAGCCCATCAATTATAATTGCAGCCATTAAAGGTGCGGTAAAAGTAAAAATTGATTCAGGTGTAAAATAATCCCAGAACCCCTTATCTCCTTTGTTATTAAACCATTGATAATAAATACCAAAAGGACCTAATGGAACAAAAAACAAAAAGAAAAAAATAATGAACAAACGGCTCTTGAATGGCTTACAAAAAGAAGCCCAGATATAAACCAATAGATCTACCATAAGGTTACCTTTAACTCAGGCGTATATTTTCTATAAATCAATTTCACCTCCAATATGTGTTACCATTTTCAAATTAACTAGCTCTCTAATTTACGATTTATGATACATGCAATAGCGCATAAGGGAGCTGAAGCATCAAGCAACCCCCTTTGATAAGTTGCCTCAACTAATGTCCGTACATTGTCACCAAATCTTTCTGTTACTCTTTTAATCCCACGCTTATGGAGCTCTTTTCCAAGCGGCCCTAATTGTTTATAAACAGCCATATAATCAATAATTTCTTGTAGGTGATTTGGTGTTGAGTCATACCATTCACGTAACGTAACAACTTCAGCGTCACGCTTAGCTTTTTCAACCATTTGTATGTATGCAATAACCTCAGGGGATTTTCTGCTTAGCATCTTTTTCTCTTGAACCGTTGTATCATTCATCATTCAATAACTCCCAAAACGCTTTATCTTTAATACGTTTAATTTGTTTTTCACCATCAATATAAAGGCTTGTATGCTTTTCAAGTTCACGGATGTTTTTCATCAAGAGTTCTTGCTCTGACTTATCATCTTTGTTGAATATACCTTTAATATCTTGAGTTTTTATTTGCGCAACGCGATGCACAATCCAACTTAAAATATACGCTGAATAGTCGTTTTCACTGGTTTTGAAATGGGTGATATCTTGGGTTGATAAAATAACGCCAACACCATATTCACGGCCTTCTTTTAATATTTTGCGAAGGCTTGGAAAGTTTTGCGACATGAAGTTATCGGCTTCATCAACCAGTACCAATTTAGTAACTTGTCTAAAGTCGCCTTGTACTTCTGGCTTACCTTGTTTTTGCATTTGCGAGTAAAACAAGTCGAGAGTAAGCGCCACAATGAGGTTTTGGATTTCACTAGGGTAACCTGCAAGCTCAATCACCGTTATGCCGTCAATAAGCTCATAGAGGCTAGTCATTTTCTCAGGCTGGTCTTCAAAAATTTTGAAGCGAGCTAGCTTGGACAACGCTGCATAAAGTGAGTCTTCTTCCACTTTTTCTTGGTTTAAAAATAACTGCCAAATATCTTCAATAGTTGGAGCTGGTTTCGTCCATGTACTTGGGTTTTCAGAGCTAATTCCAGCCAAGTTATAAGCATCTAAAATAATATTTTCTAGTTTGAGTTGCTGCTTAGGCCCTAGGCCATATGCTTTAGACATTGTTTGTGAGAAACCTGCCGCAGTATGAATTGGAAGCATAGGTGTATCACCAAATAAACTCAAAGGATTATATGGAAGCTTGAACAACTTATACTTTTTAGCATTAGTCGCATTTATAAACTTATCGTCTATGTAATCAGACTTGTAATCGAAAATGAGTATACCTATTGGTTTACCATCAACATTATTGTGCTGATTACGATAAAGTTGAGTTACCACCGACTTAGTACATTGGGTTTTACCCGTGCCCATAGTGCCGATAATACCTGAATTAGTATTCATAAATTTAGCTGTGTTGGTTGGCTCCCAGTAAACAGGCTCGTTATTTTGTATAACATGGCCAACAAGCACTTTTAATGAGTTTGTTGAAGTTGGCTTTGCCACAATACTTGTCGCAGCGTCTTCGGCTACTTTAGGTAGTACCTCATCAACAGGTTTTGGTTTATCTAGGTCTATTTTTTCAATGGGCTTTATTGGTGTCACACTACTTTTATTTACCGCTTCGCCTTCAAGAATATATTGCTCGGGTATATAGCAAAGCTCACTACTTTGAATGTTAGAAAGTAATGTTTGTAGTGGCGTACTTATAAAGCGATTTAAGTTAGCGCTGGGTAGTATGATTTGCAGAATATCGTCTTCAACGGTGTATTCTTCTTTGGCAAAATCGGCGTTTTCAAAAAATGCCATCATAAAACCTTGCGGGTAGTCAGCTAAATCGGCTACTTGGTAATCACCTTGCAACCACCACTCACGATTACTTTGTAGCTCGTTAAAGTAATCACTCTCGTACACTTTGTATAATTCAAACTTATCCACTTGCATCAGTACTTGGCGAATAAATAGGCCTCTGTATAAATGCCCCGCAAGGTCGTCACGGCCAAATAAGTTTTCGACTAAGTAACGCTTAAGCTCTTTAGCTTGTTGAATGCCTTTGCCGTGTGTGCGCTTTTTACCAATTTTAACTTCAAGCGGTAGCAAGTACATGTTGCTACCTTTAAAACCAACGAATAAAACATCGTCAGATATAGCGCCGCTTTTAACATTTTGGGAATAACGCGAGAAGTCGCTATCACTCATTTTTAAACCAATATTACCTGCTACGCGCAGCATTTCGGCCACACTCATTGGCACCCATGTTATATCGCTTTGATGCAGCAAGCAGTTTACGTATTTATAAGCACCTATTATGCTTTTTTTCTCTTTGCGGTCGTTGTCGTTACTGGTGATCATTTTAAGTAACCATTCACCATTAAAGGCATTAAATTCGTCTATTAGGCCTTTAATACCTTGAGAAAGCACTTGGTCGTATAAGTCTCTGCGCTTGGTAACGGTTATCGCATCGTAATTTGCTGAGTTAGTAAAGTTATCTGAGTAGTGAATAAGTACCGCATCTTTTTGGCCTTTAAAAAACTCAAGTGTTACTTTAGGGTCAATAATCACTGTCCATACTGAGTTTTCGTATACCCCATCAAGTAGCTCTGACAACTGCCCCGCCACTTTTAAACCTAAGCCATTACTAGTTTCGTACTTTTGGCCGCACCACGCAGCTTTAGCTAAACTGTTAAACTGACTGCTTAGTTTTAATGTAGCTTTACTCTCAACATCGAGTTTATTAAGACCAAAGGTTGTGAAGTACGTGTTTTGCTCTTGATATGCGGTTTCGCCAGCTAATAGGCCATGACAAGCAACGCCTGTTTTTTCGGTGAGTACATCAACAGGTACTGGCTCTACTGTTGTATCGTTACGTACAAAGCTAATGTGTGCATAATTAAATGTTGGCTCTTGTGCATTTAATTTAAACTTACTGTACGTTATGCGATTTTTAAGCATATCGGCAATAGCATCGGCTTTGTCTTTTTCACTACTTAGCTCTGCTAAGTCTTTTAGTTCGTCATAACTTGGTGCATCTGCAAAATCATCAAAATAAGTACGTTGTAGTGATTTGTCGTAAATGTTTACGTGAATGCGATTTGCTTCGTCAGGGGACTTCTTTTTTAGGTAATCAACTAAGCCTAAAAATAGCGCGGTGTTGTTACCATTATTGATAGAATTAATATAAACAGTTTCTTTACTGCCTTTATCAAAAAGGACATCAAACGCTTTAGTAAACTCACTCGTTTTTTGCCTAACTAGCGGTCGTACATATTCTAGCGCCGCTTTTTTATTAGAAACTAATTTGCACCACATGCGGTTATCAGCCACAGCTTGGTTGTATGCAAAACCGTCTGTTGCATGCCAAACAAATGGTAATAAGCCTTCGGCATTTAAACGTTTGATTGTAGCTTTAGGTAACGTATTAAAACTACTGTCGTTGTCGTCACAGGCACGTGTAACCAACTGCGCAAAATAAGCGAGTGTTAGTGGGTGAAGCGGTGTTATGTATTCTTGCTCTTCAAATTCAGCAATACCTATATTTACCAGCATATTAGATTGCGGTGATAACAGCGATTTGGTTTCTAACTTAGCAATGTGAGCTAAATAGCTTTCAACCACTTTATTTGTCAAGCTCAAGAAGTCAGCGCCCCAAGAGCAAGTGCTTATAAGCGCTTTTCGCTCGTCCAGGTAATCAAAAAGTGAGCTATAAGTTGCAAATAAATCTGGAAATGCGCTTTCAATATTTTCTAATGTAACTTCTGGTCTACCAGCAGTTTGTGTTGCAAGTATGCGCTCATCTTGTAGTTTTGCTTCCCAATTTAATAGATTTTTACGCATACCGGTTGGGTTTAAGTCTTTCCCGTCAATAACCACCTTTTCTTTAGCGCGATTGTATAAGCCATTGAAATTATCATTGTATAGACGGTTGAACAGGTTGGTATCAAGCACTAGAGGTAGGCTTAATGTATCTGAAGAAACAGCACCATCTACTTCAAAATTAAGTACATGCGATCCACTTTGAACTGCAAAGGTTAGTGTGTCTGTTTCATTGGCAAACTGTGCAAAATCGACAACCTGTGTTTGGTCAACTAGGAAAGTTTGGTTTGATTGCGTAACTTTAGCCGGAGTTCCTTGTTCAGCAATCTGTAAAACACCTGCATTTGTTTGCAAAGTTATAAGCTGCTTACGTGGTACGAGTAAAAAACTATCGGCTAAATCATCAAGATAAAAAGCGCCCTTTGGAATAACTAACACTCTATACTTAAAGCGTTCTTGTGGCTTTTCTCTTTTAAAATCAACACTAAAATAAAGCGGTTGATTATTAAACGTTCCCGAAATTTCAGCAATACTACGCTTTTGCGAACGGTTGTTTACATCAAGGGTAATTTCTTCTTTAGTGTGCTGTAGTTTTAATTCATTTTTTTGAATTTTACCGCCCACAAAACTTGCTTCAATTTTAAAGTCAGTTTTATCTGCGGGCATTTGAATGATTAAATGGCGCTCTTTTTTGTTTTCGCGCGCTATAAAGTCTACATCAGTAATTGTTTCACTTTCAAATGACAGTAGGTTTTCTTTATTGTCTCGGCGCTCTTTTATAATTGCGCCAAAGTCGAGCTCTTCCCAATTTTGACCATCTGCAAAATGAGTATTCACAAATTTTTCGCTAAGATCTAAATCGCCCAGCTTTTCAACAAGCTCTTGTGGGTACTTTTCAACTATCTCACTAATATTGCTATATAACTGGTGATTTTGTGACAAACGTTTATCTATTTGGTCTGTATCATCCCAGCTCACAATAGTTTTGTCGTTAAAAAGACCTAGCTCACTAAATTGAATAATCCCATCTTCCAGCGCATCATAAAGCTCAGTAAAACCAAACATGGTTGCGCCGTCTTCGATAATTAGTTTAAAGCGATGATCGAGCAGGCACTGCGATACTTTATCAGTACCGCTTATTGACGAAATAAGCTCACTTAGTGATTTTTTTATTGTTGAGGGGTGCCAAACTTCACCAGCTTTACCTAAATCACGTGCTGAATTAATTAGTGTATCTAAATAAGAGTTGTGGATAACGAGTAATGCGCAGTCTTTTAAAGGGCCGTCTTGCGCTGATACTAGATCGCGTAAATGCGAGATAAAGTTTTCACTCAGCCCTTGTGCGCTTTCGCTATGTACAACAGGTATTAACGTAGTTTTACCAAAAGTAATAGCAGGCAGCGTTTGGTTTATGTCATTAGTTTTTAATGCAACACTTGTATCTGCCTTATTAAGCGTTGCCTGATAAAGCTTTAAGCTATTGTCGCTATCCGGTGAGCGAAACTGAAAGCGGCTTTCACCTTCAAAACCTTTAGTTGCCCACTGGCAAAAGTGTTCAACTAAAAAGTCTTCATATAGTTTTTTTGACATAAACTGCATCTCCGCTATCACTCATTCTTTCTACATTACCCATTCTTTCAAACAAATCTATCAAGCATTCTTCACTGCTTTTATCAAAAAATACACCGCGTTTTTGAAACTCAATTAACAGCTCATGGAGCCTTAACTTTTCGCCTTCACCTATACATAAATTTGTGAGCAACAGTAGGTAGTCTTGGTTTAGTACTAAAAAAGATCCTGCTCGGCGGCGGTTTTGTTCGAACGGCTTAATTAAGGTTTCGCGGGTGGCTTTAACAAAATTATTAAAAGCCGTTTCACGCGTGGCACCTTTTTTAAACTGTTCAGTAAAAAGTTTGGCTAAATTACTAATTGCTTCACTCGGCGTCGCCGCTTGGCATTGTTGGCTAGTTAAGTTTCTATCAGTATGAAATTCGGCAGCATAATTGTTTAAAGCATCAATATCAGTATCAGAGAGCTCTTCAAATAATTGCCATAGAGGACTTATCGTTGTTTTTGCATCTTGTAGGCTTTCGTTTAGAGCCAAATATGGAAACAATGAATAACTAGATTCAATAACTTGCTTGTGCCCGTGTAATTGCAATTTAGTGCGCTCTTTACTCGCTTTTTCACTATCTAAAATAAAGTAACATGGCTTTATTTCAGGCCTTTGAGCCCACCCTTTTATATTGAGTGATAGTTGCGCAGTATATAAAAAACCATATAGCTTTAAAAAGGCCTTAATATTATGTAAAAAGTGCTCGGGGTAGCTAACTAAGAATTTAAGATCTTGCTGAAATTGCTCTGATAAGGAAGGGAGATAAGCAATATGTTGTTTCCGAACTTTTTGGTTTTTATTACTAACAAGTGGCGAGTCAAAAACCTTTTTCACTTCTTGCTCTAAAAAATTAAGCTGAGCTTTTGGTGCATCAGTGACCTCAACATCACCCATTAAGCTATTAAATAATGACGTAAGCCGCTCATCACCTGAGTTACTTGTATCAGGGTTTAGCACTTTTAAGGCTTGCATCTCAGGGGCTATATTTAATACTTGCTCATTATCAAAATACATTTTTTCGATAACATGCCAAAACGGTTCACCGTCTAACTTATCAGTAAAGTGCGTTTTACATAGTTTTTTAAAGTCGTCGAGTGATTCTATGTTTTTTTCAAGTTTAAGACTGTGTAAAGATTTAATGAAAAAGCCAACTACAGTTTCCCAGTCATACTTATTGTTAGCGCTATTCGCTGAAACAGGGAAATAACTAGCAGCACTATTATTTTTTGGCTTTAATTGTTCTAATAATGGCATTTACTAACCCTCACTAACCATAATGTCTTCATCATCAAGTTCTAGATGATATTTACCATCTACACCTGTAATGATTATTTCTTTGGCGGCCTTTGCTTGCTGTACGATTTCTGCGGCTAATTCATCTAGCAGTATTACTGAATTTTTGTCATGCTTATTAGGCCGATAACCATTGTTGATATTAATTAGTAACGACAAAAGGTTAATATTTATTGGCAGCTTGAATTTTTTATCTTGCAGCTTTAAATGTGCATTAAATGTTGCACTGCTAGCGGGGGAAGATGCTGCTATAGATTTAGAATCCATTGATAATTCTGCTGGGGCAGCAATTTGGTAATCTCCGAAATCAGATAATAAAAAGAATTTTTTACCTAACTTTGGCGCGTTACGATTTATGTAGGTACGAATTGCTGAAATTAAAGTATCTCTATAAAACTCTTTTAAGCTGTTTTTTTGTTTGCTATCGCCACTGTAAGCTCTATGTAGCTGGTAAATAGAAATGTAGCTTTCGATTAGTGACTCGCTGAAATCATTAGTAAATTTACGATGATAATTATTAGCGAAATCGTCATACTTAAGTAGGTAAAATAAACGTAAGTACTGAGCACCGGTTTCAATATTAGTAATACCTAACTGGTCTAATGCATTTTTGAATATATCAAACTCCTCATCAGGCAAACCAAGATCGTAAGCAAGAATAAAACGATCGACCTCTTTGGTGCGAAGGTGTGCAGGGTCAAAATTCTCAATTTTATTTGCAAGTTCATTATCTCCACCTGCAAATAAATTATCGAACAAATATCCTTCGCCTAATAAAAGTTCATGGACGAAATCAAGAAGTGCGCGGGCAGTTAAAAATTGATCTCGCATTAAGCGTGCTTTAAATAACAGATCTATAATAACTTTTTGAACAGAAGGTAGGCTGAGTAATTCGAAATTCGCTATCAAGCGTAACGTTAACGGATCGTTTTGTTGTAACTTTTCTTTTTCGACAAGTTGACGAATAATATTGTTATCTTGCTGTGTGATTCGCTCTAATATTTTTTTTGCAAAATCACATTTGTAGCCATCTTCACCTATTTCAAACTTTGGATAGTCTTCAAAGTTAATAAAAATAGCAGTGCCATCTTGGGTATTTTTATTTTTAAGATATTTACTAATTTTGCTACGTATTAATTGATTTTGACCTTCTTCAGCATAGTTGCCTAACATACCTGCGTTGATGCCGACAACTAGGGGAGTACTTGAAGCCTCAAACTCATTAAATACTTTATCTAATGTTTGAATTGCAGTGCCGTGGGGGTCAAAGCTATGGGTAGCGTCTAAATGGAATTTTACTCTCGCCCCAAAGTTAACTTTAGCTTTAGTCAATAACTCTGATTTACCATCGCCACTACTACCGCATAAAAACAAGATTTTTTTATCGTTTGCACCAAAAGACGAGATGACTTTGTTTACCGCAGCTTCGATTGGCATCTGAATATACAAGAATGACTTTACATCATCCAAAATATTTTGATTTGTAGCGCTGCGCTCAGTAGATACAGCATAAGGAGATGACTTTGATAAGACGCTGAGGGCTTCTTTCAACCGCATAATAATACTTCCAATACAGAACGGCTTTATAAAACCGCTCCTTGGTTTATCTGTTTAAAACTAACTTACTGTTAAGTTAGTATTCATTTAGAAACAATCTACATGATAAAACTTAAAAAATATAGGCTTATTAGGTAGATGCAGCTTAAAAAAGTACGTAAATATTATTAATTGTTGTGATTGCTTAAATTATAGCTACTTAGTGTTTGTTAATTAAACTTCATTAATAATCATGGGGTTAGTTTTTTATTTAAGGGCTATTGCGCTGCGTCGGTTTTTAATACAATTTTGGGTATGGCAATAAACCTACCCGCCACTCTTTTAAACCATACCTTTTTAGATACATTTTTTTACAACTTTAATGATTCCTTCACCCTTATATGATTTGGCTGGTTTATACTGTTTAAATATCAACTGTTAATAGGCACACAATGAAAATTATAAAAAGCTTATGTTTGTATTTAGCTTTTAGCGCCTGTGGTGGTGCCTTAGCTTGCGATAAGCTGCTTAAAGTGGCTTCGCATGATGCTTTTTGGCCTCCGTATGTAATTGGTACTAATGGGGTTATGCAGGGTAAAGAGGTTGATGCTTTAGGGATTATTTTTAACGGTTCGCCATTTTGTTTTGATGTTAAATTGTTGCCAAATTCTAAACGGGCATTAAGTGAGCTAAGGCATGGCCGGTTTGAGCTTATTTGGGCGGCAAGTTATACCGATTACCGTGCGCAATTTGCGCATTACACTACGAGTTACCGTACCGAGGTTATGCGTTTATACGAAAACGCTAATAACCCTCATGAGGTAACTAGCCTTGCCGATATTTTTGCTAAAGGGTATGTGGTTGGTGCTAATTTTGGTAGTTATTATGGCGAGGAGTTTGAGCGTTTTAAAACCACCCATAAAAGCCAAATTATGTATACCAGTGCGGCTACTAAGCGTTTTGAAATGCTTAACAAGCAGCGTATTGATTTTGCAGTAGACGACGAACTAGTTGGGGCGCATTTTAGTAAAAAAGTTAGCAATATTAAGGCGGTTGAAAATATTGGCTACGTGAATAAAAGCGATATTCACTTTTTACTCAGCAAAAAAATAATTACTCCAGCAGAGCTTAAAACAATTAACCAACTAATAAACAGTAATAAAGCGGAGTTAAATGCGTTATTTGAATAGCTATATGTTTTAAGAGAGCAGTGTTTTGAAAAGTGTATTTAAACCTATATTGTTGTGTGTAATTACATTGTTGTTTGCTCAGCAAGCGGCATGGGCATGCAGTAAAACCTTACGTATGGGCACAAACGAGGTTAACTGGGCGCCTTATATTATTAAACAAGGTAATAAGTTTGTAGGTATTGAAATAGACACTATAAACACCGTTTTTGAGCATTCTAGTTTTTGTGTATCGTGGCATTATTTTCCTAGCTTGTTACGCGTACAAGAAGAACTAAAACACGGCCGAATAGACATTACATTTGCAGCAAGCTTTACGGAGCAGCGCGCTCGGTATGCGCACTTTAGTTTGCCTTATCGCCAAGAAACCATGTTGCTTTATAAACATACTGCGGCTGCTAGTGTTGATTCGTTAGCGGCTGTGTTTAAAAAAGGCTATAGCGCGGGTGTAAACCGAGGTAGCTTTTTTGGTGAACAATTTGAGCAATTACGTGCTCAATACCCTGAGCAAGTTGTACTTACGGGCGATGCCAATAAACGCTTTGGTATGCTTAATAAAAAGCGTGTTGACTACGTAATAGACGACTCTATTGTTGCGCAGTACTTTGCAAAAAAGTACGTAACGGTTGAGCAGGCTAAAAATGTGCCGCCAGTTAATGTTAACGGTGTGCACTTTATGATGAGTAAAAAGTCGGTTTCGGTTAGTGATGTTGCCGCTGTTAATGCACTTATTAAAAAAAACCAAGCCGCTATTGCAGCTATTTATGGTGCTATTTAGTTAAAACCGCGCTTTGTGCGCTGCCCTTCAAATTGGTTGCCTTTTACCTTTCAATCCCCTTGGGGGATCTGTATAATTCGCCAGCTTATTTACCCCCTATTGCTTGGTCTTGTTTGTGGCGATGTTGCTACAGTGCGTCCCTGTCAGTATTAATCTAGGACTACTCTTTTGATCTCCACCGCAAATATCACTATGCAATTTGGCGCAGAGCCGTTGTTTGAAAACATTTCAGCTAAATTTGGTAACGGTAACCGTTACGGTTTAATTGGTGCTAACGGCTGTGGTAAGTCGACCTTTATGAAAATTTTAAGCGGTGCGCTTGTGCCAAGCTCGGGCAATGTGTCGATTACGCCGGGGTTAAAAGTAGGTAACCTAAGCCAAGACCAGTTTGCCTTTGAGCAATACAGCGTTGTTGATGCGGTAATTATGGGCGACGTAGAGCTTTGGAAAGTAAAGCAAGAGCGCGACCGTATTTACTCATTACCAGAAATGAGCGAAGAAGACGGCATGAAAGTAGCCGACCTTGAAAGCGTTTTTGCCGAAATGGACGGGTACACAGCCGAAAGCCGCGCAGAAGAAATTTTGCTAGAAGCAGGCATAGAAAAAGAATTTCATTATGGCTTAATGGCAAACGTTGCCCCAGGTTGGAAACTACGTGTGCTTTTAGCGCAGGCACTGTTTGCAAACCCAGACATACTGCTACTCGATGAGCCTACCAATAACTTGGATATTCATACCATTACGTGGCTGGCTAATGAGCTAAACAAACGTAAATGCACCATGATTATTATTTCTCATGACCGTCACTTTTTAAACTCGGTATGTACACACATGGCCGATATTGATTACGGCGAGCTGCGTATTTACCCAGGTAACTACGAGAAGTTTTTAGAAGCGGCCGGCCTGCAACGTGAGCAGCTTTTAGCCGAAAACGCTAAAAAGAGCGCCGAGATTGACGAGCTTCAAGACTTTGTTAACCGTTTTGGTGCTAACGCGTCTAAGGCTAAACAAGCGAGTTCGCGCGCTAAAAAAATGGATAAAATTAAGCTTGATGAAGTTAAAGCCTCAAGCCGTATGAGCCCGTCACTTAGTTTTGACGAAGGCAAAAAAATGTACCGCCAAGCGCTTGAAGTTAATAAACTTGGCCACGGTTTTGATGGCGAAACATTATTTAGCGGCGGCGATTTTTTACTAGAAGCGGGCGCTAAGCTTGCGGTAATTGGCGAAAACGGTGTGGGTAAAACAACCTTTTTACGCTGTTTAGTAGACGAGCTTAAAAGTAATGAAGGCGAAATTAAATGGTCTGAAAATGCGACCTTTGGTTACTGCCCGCAAGACAGCACAAAAGATTTTGATAACGACTTAAGCTTGTTTGATTGGATGTCGCAATGGCGTACTGCTAAGCATAACGATTTAATGGTTCGTGGCATGTTAGGGCGTTTATTGTTTACCGCAGACGATTCAAACAAAAAAGCGCGTAACTGTTCAGGTGGTGAAAAAAACCGTTTGTTGTTTGGTAAGTTAATGATGCAAGACGTAAACGTACTTGTAATGGACGAGCCAACAAACCACATGGATATGGAAGCCATTGAAGCATTAAACAATGCATTAAAAGACTTTGCCGGTACGCTTATTTTTGTAAGCCACGACCGCGAGTTTGTATCGTCGCTTGCTACACGTATTATTGATATTAAAGACAAGCAAGTAATTGACTTTCAAGGTACGTTTGACGAATACCTAGCAAGCATAGAAGAGAAAAAAGCATAAGCTTAGCTTGTGTTTAAACCGTAAAAGGCGCTGATACAGCGCCTTTTTTGTTTTTAATTATTGTATTTAGAAGCATTGCTTCTTGCGTTTGGGTTGTAGGCGCACAACTTGTCGGCGCGATGGGTGTTAGCCCATAAATTTTGTGTATGTTAAGTGGAATTAGAAGCTTCGCTTCTCGCGCGAGCAAGCTCAGCGCCTACAGGTGATGTGTTGCGTTTGGGTTGTAGGCGCACAACTTGTTGGCGCGATGGGTGTTAGCGTGTTTTTTTAAACTTTAACCCTGCAATTAATAACAGTGGGCCTATAAACATGGCTAGGCCATATACGCCGCCTGTTACTGCGTATTCGGGCTTATTTAAAAAGCTTATAGCAATTAAAATAGCCAGCGATGCGTTTTGAATCCCTACCTCAATACCCAGTGTAAGCGAATCGGTAAGGTTAAGGTTTGAAAGTTTTGCTATGAGCAAACCAATAATCATTGAGCCAATATTAAGCGCTATACACGCCCAAAATACATCGTTAAACGAGCTTACCAGTAATGCGCGTTCTTTTATTACTAGTGCGGCTATCATGGCGAGCATAAAAAATAACGAAAAACGCCTAAAAAACGGCTCGCTTTTAATCGCAAACTCGCTTTTAAAATGGCGCAGGCTTATGCCTATTGCTACCGGTACTAAGGTAATTACAAATAGCCCAAGTGATGTGGTTAATATAGAAAAACTGGCATCAGTTTGCGGGGCAAATTGGTGCATGGCAAAGCCAATAATAAACGGTGTGGTAATAATGCTAATAGCGGTTGAGGCCGCGGTTAAGCTTACCGACAGCGCTAAATTAGCCTTTGCCAGCTGGCTCACTACGTTTGACATAGTACCGCCTGGGCACGCGGCTAAAATCATTAACCCTATTGCAATTGGCGTGGGTAAATTAAGTAAATAACATAAGCCTAAAGCCAGTAGTGGCATGGCAATAATTTGGCCCACCAAGCCCATAGCAATTGCTACGGGCTTTTTAAAAAGCCGCGTAAAGTCGCTAATAGTAAGCCCAAGCCCCATACCAAACATAATTAGGGCAAGCGCGAGGGGGAGTATGATTTCTGTTAAAAATGATGCATTCAAATTAGGCGGCCTCTGTTGTTTTTAATGCCAGCACTTCGTAGTTAAATGAGTACGGGGTTAGCAGCGTTTTTATATGTTGTTGCAGCGCGTTTAACTCATCTTCTTTAACTAAAATTGTGGCTTTTATGCCTAACTTTTTATCAGCAAATACATTTATTTGCACGGTTTTGTTGTTTAAATGCGCGTTAAGTGCCTCTGTAATGGTTTGTTTTATTTCGAGGCAAACCAGTTCTGGTTTATAAATTTTACCTACGGCAGTTAGCGGTATTTCGTCAATTATATAAATAGCTTTAGGAATTGCAGCTCGCTCAGGTACGTGGGTACTAACATACGTGGTGAGCTCATCAAGGCTAAGTGTGCTATGCGGGCTTAGCGTTACGTAAAGTACGGGGACTTCACCTGCGTAGCTGTCGGGGCGTGGCACGGCGGCTGCAAGTGTTACATCGGGGTGGCTGGTTGCGGCATCTTCAATCATTTTTGGGTCTATATTATGCCCGCCGCGTATTATTAGCTCTTTTTGCCTACCACATAACGATACATAACCGTTGTCGTCTATTTTTCCTAAATCGCCGGTTCTAAAATAATTTTGGCCGTTTTCATCAACAACCCATGCACCTTGGTTATGCGCATCTTCTACATAACCTGGGAATACGTTATTACCAGTTATTATTATTTCGCCAACATCGCGCGTATCGCACATTTTTATAAGCGTGCCTTGCTCGTTTATATCGGCAATTTTAAGTGTAATGCCGGGTATTGGCAGCCCTACAGACGCCTCTTTATTAATTGGATTTACAGGCATTAACGTACTTACCGAGCTGCCTTCGGTTGAGCCATAACCTTCTACCAGTGGGGTGTTGGTGAGTTTAGTAAACAGGGCTTGTAAGTCTGATGAAAGCGGCGCAGCACCACAAATGGCAAACTTCATTTTAAGCGGTGGTACAGTGATTTTTTGCGACGTAATTTGCTCAACCATAGCAGCGTAAACTGTGGGTACCGCGGTCATAACGGCTACATCGTAATTATTAATGAGGGTGAGCAAGTTTTGAATTATATTTTTACCTCTAAAGCCTGAAGGGCTTGCGAGTAAAATTTTACAGCCTTTCATTACTGAGGCAATGCCCGTTGCCACTGCCGCATTTACATGAAATATGGGCAAACCTACTAGCATGGTATCGCCTGCGTTTACCGGCGAAAGTAAATTAACCTGACCTGCATTGGTAAGCTGGTTTAAGTGTAAATGCTTGGCAAGTTTTGGTAAGCCGGTTGTACCCCCTGTATGAAAATACGCGCACACATCGCTTTGCTCAGGCACAGTAAAATTAGCTGCTTGAGTATTTTGCGCCGCGAGTAACTTTTTAAACCCATACACGGGTACTTTATTGTTTTGCGAGCACGCTATGTCGTCTCCAAATAAGCTAATAACCGCTTTTAGGCCGGGAATTTGCTCTTTAATTGCTAATACTTTTTGCCAAATATCGCTACCGGGTACTGGGCCTAGAGCAATAATGACTTTGGTATTGGCAGAGATCATAATTTCTTTCATTATGGACTCATCAAGCAAGGGGTTTATTGGGTTTGCAATGCCAGCGGCCTCTGCTGCCCAAAGCGATACATAGGTTTCAGGAAAGTTAGGTAACACCAGCGAGGTTACATCGGTTTTTGTTATGCCTAACGAGTGCAATGCATTACCAAGCCCTGTTACGTTATTGGCAAGCGCTTTGTAGCTCATTTTACGGTGAGGATTTGCAAAGCTTTTACCTTTAAAGGTCATTAAAATGCGGTGAATAAGCTTTTTTGCAAACGGAATTTGCATTGGGTTAATACAGTCGCCATCTAAAATGTATTCAATAGCGGTTGCATCACCAAAGTTTTTTGCCGACTGTAAAATGGCATGATAAGTAGAGCGAGGAAGTTGCTTTGGTGATATTTCAGCAAGGTTTAAATTGCCAACATCGGCGTGGTTTTTAATTGTTGTTATATTCATAAAACCCTCAACGTATTTTTATAATGTGTGTGTTTTGTGTGAGTGCATGGTATTTAAACGCGGCTATGTTGTGTGGGCATTAACCGCGCAAAATTTAGTCTATCAAAATTAAACCATTACCAGTGTTTTAATCTAAAAAGCTGTTATCTTTAGCGGCAACTACTTGATACATGGGCTGAAAATTCCCCCATGTAACCAGCTCTGAGCCATTTGCTTGCTTTGTATGTAGCGCTACCTCGTGTGAGATAAGCTTAGGCTCGCCTGCGGCTTGCGCTAATAACTGGCTTTGGCAACAGCTATCTAGCAATACAAAATTGGCAACAGCGGCATCAACCGACGAACCCGCAGTTAGCAAGCCATGGTTTTGTAAAATAACAGCGCAATTGTCAGCCAGTGATTTAGCTATCATATCGCCTTCTTCGCTGTCGGCTACTACGCCGCTAAATACATCAAATACACTGTGGTTTTCGTAAAATACGCAGGCGTCTTGCGAAATAGGTTTAAGTAGCTCACCTAATGCCGAAAACGCACGGCCATAACGTGTATGCGCATGAGCTACTGCGTTTACATCGGGGCGCGCCATATGTATGCGTGAATGAATAGCAAACGCGGCATTATTAATCGGTGTGCTGCCTTCAATAATATTGCCTTTATGGCAAACTCTAATCAGATCTGACGCTTTAATATGCGCAAAGTGCATGCCTACGGGGTTTACCCAAAAAGTATCGGGCTCTATGCAATCGCGTAGCGTTATGTGCCCCGCAAGGCCTTCGTCAAAGCCGTACATAGCAAATACTCTAAAGCCCGCGGCTAGGCGTTGTTTTTCGTAGCTGCGTTGTTCTTCTAGGGTGTTAAATTTAGGCGGCATAATAAGTTTAAATTTGTCGCTGCCTATGGTCATTTTTGCGGCTTGCTGCTCTAGTGTATTGCTCATAATAATCCTAAATTAAACTCTGTTGACTTTAGTTTAGTCTCGCTTATGATAAATAGAAGTGATGTTAATTAATGGTTAAACATAAATACTATGCATGGAAAGATAGATTTAAACCTGTTTGTAATACTTAAAACGGTGTACCAAGAAGGCAGTATTACCAGTGCAGCCGATAAACTTCACTTAACACAACCGGCTGTTAGCCATGCACTTTCTCGCCTTAGAGACAAGTTTGACGACCCCTTATTTATTCGCCACGGTAGGCGTATGGTGCCCTCGTCTTTTTGCCAAAAAATAATAGCGCAAGTGATTGAGTCGGTGCAGGCATTAGAGGCCACCATGAACAACGAGCGGCTTTTTGATATAGCCGCGTTTAAGCGCGAAATTAAATTTGGCTTTAGAGATATTTTAGAATCGATATTTTTTCCGCCACTAATGAGCGATTTACTTACAAACACCCCTAATATCACAATTAACAGCCGACAGGTTTCGCATGTTGATATGGAAAAATCACTCGAAAACCAAGAGCTCGATATAGTTATTGATGTGCTTACCCCTACCAGTAATCACATAAAAAACACCTTTATTTGTAATGAGCACTTTTCGCTAATTTGTAGGCACGATCACCCAATATTAAATGATTTAACCGTACAAAATTACGCAAAGGCGTCGCACGCGCTGGTGTCGTTAAAAGGGGCGCAGGTAGATATTATTGATATGGCGCTGGCAAAGCATGCACTTGCACGCAATGTGGTGCTTAAATGTGAACACTATTTTGCGGCTACTAAAGTGATTAGCCAAAGCGATATGATAATGACCATGCCAAACTCGTACGCGCAAGTATTAAAAGAGCAAATGCCCGTGCACGTGACTAGTTTGCCCTTTGATGTGCCGTTAATGCCCGTGCACATGTATTGGCACGAACAAGCCGAAAACGATTTAGTAAATAGTTGGATGCGAGAAAAGCTGCTAGGTTTGGCCCAGCAACTTATCCCTACTAACAAGCTTAAAAGCGGTAATTAAACTGTGCGTGATAGCTGCGCCCACGCTCTGATAAAAAACGATGTGCGTAGCTAATTACTGGCACATCGTTGGCCTGCGAAAAAGTTTGTTTATCGGTTAGGTTTTTAGCTAATAACGACACCGACCAATCTCCCTCACTGCTGCCTAGTTCTATGCGTAAATTTAGCTTTTCAAATGCGCTTTGCTTGGCTATTGGGTCAAGATCTTGCTCTAAAAAGTAATCGTCACTAAAGTTAAGCGCCAAATTACTGCTTAAAGTAAGGTTTGAAAACACCTCTGTATTGTAATCAATTGCTATATTGCCTGAGTAATCGGGAGCAAATGCGCCGGTTTTTCCTGTTAAATCTTGAAACGCTTGCCCAAGTAGCTCGCTTTGCATAACCGTTGGTGAGGCACTGGCGTATTGCTCGTATTCAAAATCAAGCACAGCAAGATTTGCCGATACCTGCCAGCTTTGATTTATTGCCCAGCGCGAGTCTACTTCAACTCCTTTTACTTTGGTTTCGGCAGCATTTTTAACTACAAATGCATTACCATTAAATTCAGATACTTGTAGGTCATCGTACAGGGTATAAAACAGCGTAGCGTTTACTTGTAATACATTTTTAATTGGCTCGGCTTTTATGCCAAATTCAAAGTTTGTGGCTTTTTCGTCTTCAAACTCAAAACCTGAGTTTTCATCAATCGTATTACCTTGTGAGCCATTTAACCCTGAGCCATCAAAGCCACCGGCTTTGTAACCTATGCCAGCGCTTGCAAATAGCATGGTGTTGTTAAACCCTAAATACTGCACACTAATATTGGGTGATAAGTGCGACTCATCTCGCTTAGCAGCAAGGTTATGTACACCCGCACCTGAGAGCTGCCCTGCAATAGTGGGTGCGGCCACATTGGCAAATTGTTGTACTGCTTGCGGTGTGTTTGGCTCAAATACGCTATATACACTTTGTACGCTGCTTATTTCTTTTTCTTCTTTTTGATAACGTAGGCCAAAATTAGCGCGCCATTGCGCGTTTACATTCCACGTAAGAGCTGTAAATGCTGAGTAGCTTTGTTGGTCTTGATCAAATAGTGCATTTACGCCCAGTGATGTGCCCACTAAATCAGGAATAAGTAACGATGCGCCAAATAATATATTGTTTGGGTGCTCAAGCTCGCTGCTCATATAAAAAATGCCTGCTACGTATTCAAGCGTGCGCCCTGTTGGCGAGCTTACTCTAAACTCTTGCGTAAACTGGTTATAGTTTTCTAAGTAATCTTGTTTTATAAGCGGGACTTCTGAAAAGTCGGCATCAAAGGTTGAGTCCCAATCGTACTCGCTATACGTAGTTACAGAGGTAAATTCGTATTCGCCATGGTTATAGGTTAACTGTAATGAGGCATTATCAAGCGTGGTTTTACTTTGCTCATTTAGACCACCTGGGTGGCCATTGCCCGATACTGAACTTGTATAATCAAGGCCTGAGTTATCACTTAATAAAAGTGAGCGATACCCTACATTGCCTGGGTTTGTAGGGTCTTTCGCTATTTGTAAATCGCGGTTGGGTGTATCAATAATATATTGATAGCGCGAGCCATGCGATTCAAACTCACCGTGTTCCCATTTAAATAATGCCTTTATATCATCGTTTATTTGCCAATCTACAGACAAACGCGCGCCAGATGAATCGTTAGATTGTTCATCGCTTTGCCGCGCTTGGTTATATAAAAAGCCATCTAACGAGTGATCAAACGCGGCAATACGAATGGCTAAATCATCGTTAATAGGAATGTTTATAACGCCTGTAAAGCGCTTTTCGTTATCTGATCCAAACTCTGCCGATACGTTGCCCTCAAGTACATCGGTTGGCGAGTTTGAAACCATACTAAATGCGCCTGCCGTTGCGTTTTTACCAAACATAACCGACTGCGGGCCTTTAACAAGCTCCAAGCGCTGCATATCTAAAAATGGAAATTTAGCCTGATGCCCGCGCCCTAAGTACACGCCATCTTTGACCATAGCAACTGATTGTTCAAACCCTGAGTTAGTGCCCGAGCCAATACCGCGTACAAAAATACGCTTACTGCTTGAGGTTTCGGTTATATGTACGTTGGGTAGGTTTTCGCTTAGGTTGAGTAAATCGTCAACGCTGTTTTGCTCGAGGTAGTCGCCCGAAAGCGCTTGAATAGAAGTAGGAATATCTTGCAGTGATTGCACTCGCTTTTGCGAAGTGACGGTGATGGTTTCAAGCTCGCTTTTATTTACTTTATTCTCGGCGGCTTGTGCCATGCCCACACTGAGTGCGCTTAGGGTAAATAAAGTAAGTGCTTTTTGCTTTAAAAAAGCATGATTTAAACGTGTGTGTGACTGTGTGTGTTCAGTTGTCATAGCTGCAACTCCATTATAAAGGTTATTTTTATTGGATATTTTTGCGTCTATTTCATACTGACGAGTCTTAAAATAAATAACAGTGATGTTTATTTATTGAGCACTATTAGTAATATTTATAGTTGAGCTAAAAAAGTTTAGTTTTTATGGGGGGTTAGTGCGGGTTTAGTGAGGAGTTAGAGCGGGTTAAAAAATACCTGTGGATTAGCGGTTTTATTTGCTATTGCTGAGCTTGGGGTGTTTGCTGCATTAATAAAAGCAGTAAGCTGTGGTGCATTTTCGCAAAAAATAATATCTAGTGCTAAGCGGTTTTTACCGTATAAACCTCGATGAATCATATTGGCTGAAAACAGCAATAAGTCGCCCGCATTTAGCTTAATTTTTTTACCTGTAGTTAAGTTATCGCTTGGCAGTTTATTATTTTTTGCCAGACGTACACTTAGCTCCTCTGGGGTATCCCAATTTTTATGCGACTGGGGCACAAGCTCAATACCTAGCTCGTCTTGTAGGGCTAACCGGCAGTGCACTACGTCTGGGCCATTTAACGCGGCTTGTTGTTCTTGCGTATTTAAATGGTATTGCATATCGCGATGCCAATAATTTTTTTGTGAAACATTAACGGGATTAAAAAATAACTGAGTGTTTAAAAACAGTGGCTCACTAATCGCCTGATTTACACGCTTAATTAATTTGTTATCAGCTATTAAACTAAATAAAGCTTCGTTTTGCTGCGCCGTTATATACTCACTATTTGTTATGCCTGAGCTATTAATGGCACGGGATATATAAAACTCACGGTTATTAGCTTTCCACTGTGTATGAAAGGCATTAACTATGAGCTTAATTTTATTTAGCTCTTTGGTGCTGTAAAGCCCCTTTACAAGCATATAACCATTTGTTTTGTAACTGTTCATTGTGGCTCTTTGTTTAATATTTTAGCTACACGAACGCCAAGCTCTGGTAATACTGTTTGCTCAAACCATGGGTTCTTTTTAAGCCAAATATTATTGCGTGGACTTGGGTGCGGTAACACTAAATATTGTGGCCAATACATACGCCACGATTTTACTAACTCGGTTAAAGGCCTATTTTTTGTGTGAGGTAAATGATACGCCTGCGCGTATTTACCAAGCACTATTGTTAGTTCTAAATTTGGCAGAGTGCCCAGTAATTGCTCTCTCCATGCGGGCGCGCATTCTTTACGAGGTGGTAAATCGCCCGACTTACCTTTACCAGGATAGCAAAAGCCCATAGGTAAAATAGCTATATTATTCGCGTTATAAAACTCATCAGGTGTTAGCCCAAGCCATTCGCGCAGGCGGTTTCCGCTGGCATCGTTAAAGGGTTTAACGCTTTGGTGCACTTTAATACCAGGCGCTTGGCCTGCAATTAAAATGCGGGCGTTAGGGTTAAATTGTATTACTGGGCGAGCGCCCAAAGGTAAATGAGGTTCGCAGATCACGCATTTACTAACTTGCTCTATTAATTGGCTGGTATTCATGTTTATTTGGCCTTAAATGCTCAATATTTATTCTAAATGGCCATTTTGACCCAATGAGTTGGTAAAAAATCGGTTTATTTTAATTAAAACGGCCAGTAGTTGGTAAAATCGTGATCTCTGTTTAAAACAGCGCTGCAGCCCTTGTAATACTTAGTGTTTTTCAGACCAAACTGCAAATTCGTTACCACTGGGCTCTGTAAAATGAAACCGGCAACCACCCGGAAACTCAAAAATAGGTTTTACTATTTCACCGCCAAACTGCGTTACTTTTTTATAAGTTGCGTGAATATCGTTACTGTAAAAAACCAGTAGAGCAGCCCCATTTTGTGTAAGTGATTTAAGCGGTGCATTAAAAAAGCCGCCATCAAGCCCTTGGCCGCTAAACGCCGTGTACTCTGGGCCGTAGTCAGTAAATTGCCAATTAAACACGTTAGTAAAAAAGCTTTTTGTGGCTGTTAAATCGCACGCTGGAAACTCGACATAATTTAGTTTTTCGTGGTTGCTCATTATAATTTTGCTCTTTGTGTTGGCCGTAGTTATCACTTTAAACCTAAGCCATTGGCTAATCAACAATGCTAAAACTACCCAGATCAGTATTTTACTAAGCTTTAAAAATTCAATTTAGATTTACTTAATTATACAAATGAGAATCGCTATCTTTTGTATTTGAACCCTATATAATAGCGCCTTCATTTTATCCTCCATGTTTAAATAAAGGATTTGTTAGCTATGCAGGCACCGTTGCATCGTGCATCTTTTACTAAGTTTAACCTTGCTGCATTATTAAAAATTGCTAGTAGTTACAAGGTATTAGTGTTTTTACGGTTTTTTATTGCCATTGTGGGCGGCTACGCTTTTACCTCAGCGAGTATTGCATTATTAAGTGTTGTGTTGCCAATTGCTAAACAAGATGCGGTTTTGTTTTGCGTGTCTATTAGTATTTTAATTTATGCGATTGTGTTTATTTATGCGTTTGCTATTAAGTCGCTCAAAACTGTTTGGATCAGTATTTTACTAAGTACAGGACTGTTTGTTGGCATACTTGCAGTATTAAAGGATTGGCTATGAAAGACAGTTTTTTTAGGTCGATGACCTGGCTACACACCTGGGTAGGCTTACTTACTTGCTGGATTATTTACGTCATTTTTTTTGCAGGTACGGTTAGCTTTTTTAGAGATGAAATAAACCTGTGGAACCAGCCCGCAATTCATAATGTGCAAGCGCAAACCGACAGAGTGGCCGCGCAGCGTATCCAAATTGTTAAAGGCTTTGATTATTTAAGCCACCATGGTGCTGGCTCTAACAGTTGGCAAGTAACACTACCAGAGCAGCGCATTCCCTATTTGGTGTATGGCTATGCTAAACCAAAAGAGCCAGGGCAGCGTCGTAGTCGATTTGTAAATACTCAAATAAACCCTAACACAATGCAAGAACTGCCACCTTTTGTAGAAACCAAAGGCGGTAACTTTTTTTATCGGCTGCATTACCAGCTTTATTATTTAGATGCCATAACAGGGCGCTGGGTGGTGTGTTTTGCCAGCTTTTTTATGTTGCTTGCGATTATATCGGGCGTGGTAATTCATAAACGTATTTTTAAAGATATGTTTAGTTTTAGGCGTAATAAAGGAGTGCGTAGCTGGTTAGATGCGCACAATTTAAGCTCGGTACTCGCTTTGCCGTTTCATTTAATGATTACCTACACAGGTATTATTACGCTTATTTTTATGTTGTTCCCCTACCCTGCGCTAACTAACTACGACAATGGCATGCGTGGCTTTTTTAACGATGTATCGCCTAGTAATAACGTGACTAATAAAGCGCAAGGTAGCGCAGCAATGATGCCTATTAACACTATTTTGGATCAGGTTTATACTAAGTGGCCAGATGCAGATATTCGCAGTGTTAGAGTAAGCGAGCCTAATATGGCGGCCTCAACGGTTACTGTTTTGGTAGACCCAGGTAAGCAGTTGCGCGATCAAACGCCAAGGCTTTTATTTAGTGGTGCCACAGGCGAGCTTGTTGACCAATCGGCAGATGAGCTCACTAACAGCAAGGCGCTTTACGAGTCACTTAACTCTATGCACACAGGGCGTTTTGCCACACCGTTTTTACGCTGGTTGTATGTATTAGGCGGTATTGCAGGCTGTGTGATGATAGCTACTGGCTGCATAATGTGGGCTAAACGTATACGCGAGCGCAGTAAAGGTAAAGCATCGTTTGGCTTACAATTAGTAGAAGGTTTAAACCTTGCGACTATTATGGGCCTACCGCTTGCAACCTGCGCATTTTTTATTGCCAATAGGTTACTTAGCCCTACCCTTTCTGGGCGCGACGATAAAGAAGTAACAGCGTTCTTTTTAGCTTGGTTAGTGGCGGGTGTTATTGCCTTAATTAAACGCGATAAGCTGCAATGGCGGGTAATGGCCGCTATTAATGCGCTGGCATGTTTAAGCGTACCTGTAGTTAATGCGCTTACAACTAATGGCAATATTGTTAGTTATTTAATGCATAAACAGTGGGCGTTATTTATATTTGATGCGCTATTTTTGCTCTTTAGTATATTGTTTTTAGTACAAACCGAAAAATTACGTACTGCTACAAAAGCAAAACACACACCCTCAAGTAGTCGTTCAAACACTAATAAAAGGCAAAAAGCATGATTGATTTACTCAGTTCTAGCCTGTGTTTGTTCGCGTTTAATGGTTTTGCGCTGGCTAAATTTAACCACTTTAAAGATGTTTTTAAAAAACGTCCTACCGAATTACAACGCACACTGCTTTTAGCTATTGCTTGGATCAGTATTTTACTAAGTTTAGCGATATGTGTAGAAACACAAAGTGGCTATGGCGCACTGCTTTTTTGTGGGTTTATGAGTTTAAGTGTTTTAATTATAACGATTTTTTATAATTTACTAACTGGGCTTGTAAAACTATTTAGTGTGTTAAATGCGGTATTAATTACAGTGAGTGGGCTATTTTTAGCGTTAAATTAGCTTTAGTTAGTAAAATTGTGATCTGTAACTATAAATTTTAGGCAAAAAAATTGGCAAGCTATAAGGCTTGCCAACAATAAGGGGGATATTCAGTATGTCCAACACTTGCATGTCTCGTTGCAAGTGCAGCTAATATAGCGCCAACATATTTAACTTACTTTACAGTAAGGTGATCCTTTTATTACAGCTGTAAAGGGGCTTTACATCCTAATGCTCAACCCAAATTATTTGTTCTGTAGCAAAACCTAGTTTTTTAGCTTTAGTTATAAAATGCTGTTTAAGCTCGTCGCTCACTGTTGGCGTACGCGATAAAAACCATAAAAAGTCGCGGTTGTAACTGGTTATAAACGCGTATTGGTAATCGGCTTGGTCGAGCTCAAAAATTACGTAAGCACCATAAAATGGGCCAAAAAACGACACTTTAAAATGGCCCGTGTCACTGCCTTCTACAAACTTTGCTAAACCTTCTGCTTCATCCCACTTTTGCTCTTTAGTGATATACCCTTTGTTAAGCACCTTTACTGTGCCGTCGTCGTTTACTGTGTAAGTGGCTGTTACTTGCTCCATACCCTCTTCAAATGAGTGATTTAGGCGGGCAATTTCGTACCACTTACCTTTGTATTGCTCAAGGTCAAAGTTTTTAACGGGGGTAATACCTTCAGGTGCACTTGTGCAGGCAGTGAGTAAAAATAACCCTGTAATAAGTAAAATAGTCGTAATGGCCTTCATGAAAGCTCCTTTTTAAATGTGATGCTGTTTGTACGGCTCTAAGCAAATAAAGTTTGCTAGCCGATTAAAATAAATTGCTATAGGATCAGCTAAATACTAGAGCAATTAAAAGATTAAAGCATGAAAATATGGGTAGATGCCGACGCGTGCCCCGTGGTTATAAAAGAAATTCTTTTTAGAGCAGCAGAGCGCACGCAAACACCAACCATTTTAGTGGCTAACCATGCAATGCGCATTCCGCCTTCAAAGTTTATTAGCCGCGTGCAGGTTTCGAGCGGGTTTGATGTTGCCGATGACGAAATAGTAAAACGTGTAGAAAAAGGTGATTTAGTTATTACGGGCGACATACCCCTTGCCAGCGAAGTTATTGATAATGGCGGCCAAGCACTTAACCCGCGCGGCGAGCTTTACACGCCAGAAAACATTCGCTCGTTATTAAACGTGCGCGATTTTATGGATACTATGCGCTCAAGCGGCGTTGAAATGAGTGGCGGGCCACCACCGCTTAGCCAAACTGACCGCCAAAACTTTGCTAATAACCTTGACCGCATTTTAGCGCAAAACAAGGCCAAGTAAGTGACAGAGCAAGCTATTGGCCTAGGCGAACAAAATTTTAATGTAGCCGTGTATGTCGAAAAAGCACCGCCTATGCCCTACTTTGAAACCCTGCAAAGTGTTGAGCCTGTAATAAACGAGCAAATAAATACCATAAATCAGCATTGTGGAAATGGTTGGCGTAAGGTGTTTAACGTATACGCTAAAGTGTTATTTGCACTACCGAGCGAGCATTACAGCTTTGCTAAACAAGCCGATAGTTGGCAAGCGTATCGTGATACATTTTTACTGCAAAATAACAGTAAAACAGCCCTTTTATTTAGTGCGCCCATTATTAACGGCACTAATAAAAACCAGTTACATATAATTGCTGGGCGTACGCATGCAAAAAACTTACTACAACAAGGTAAGCTTAAAGCGCAATTTAATTGGCTAGACGATGAGTTTGCAATTGATACAACTAACCACATTATTGTGTGCCCGTATTTTGATTACAGGCAGCTAAGTAATATTAAAATAGCTCGATTAAGCGAGCTAGTTGCGCAATTAAAAAGGTAATACTACAACGAGATGTGTGATGTTGATATTAACCCGTTGGGTGGGGCTGTGCTTAACCGACCTACAAAAAACTGATATTGATATAGAGCAATACCAGTTTATTTGTGCATATTTGAGCTGTTTTCGCAGTAATGCTTATCAACAGACTCAAGTTTTACTTTATCGCCTGCAGTTACGGCTACACATTGCGTGTTTTTATCGAGCTTTTGCTTTTGAATTACAGTAAATTCGCCCTCGTTGGCAGCGTATAAATTATATTGATAGGCGTCATTCCCGCCTTCAAATAGTGCTGTAAATAGGCCTCCCACTAACCCACCAATTATTGCTCCGCCAAGCATTTCTTCGCTATTACCATCTAAGCTATCTACAAAGCCAAACCCGGCGCCAGCTGCTATGCCTGTGCCTACTTCAGATGAAAGCGTTACAGGTTGCATTGATTCTACCGATGCGTAGTAACGCTTAACTATTTGGTTTTGATTGTTTCGATCGACCCCTTGTGATGCGCAGCCTGAGAGTAGTAATACCGCTATAAGATACTTTTTCATGTTGAATCCCTAAAAATATTTAATAGGGAGATAGTAAGTATGAAAGCATAAAAAATATGTGAGGAGTTTGTTTGTAGCTGTTAGAAGTTGTAAGCGTGTGTAGTGAAATACACACATTATTTTACTCAACCACCAACTTTGACACCACCCATTTATGCAAGGGGTTTTTATTATAGCGTGGGTGCCACGCGGCAATTACATCAAACGGGGCTGGTAGCTGTTGTAGCTCTATTTTTACCAGATCTGAACTTACCGCGCGTGAGGGTAAAAACGCGATGGAGTCGGTGGTTTCTAAGTACATAGGCACAATAGAAAAACACGGGGCCGACACAACAACATTGCGCGTTAAATCAAAGCTTTTAAACCAATCGTCAATAGAGCCTTTAAAATTTGGGCGCGAAGGCGAGGCAATAATGCTTGGGTAGCTGGCTATTTGTGCAAGGGTGGGTTGTGTACCTGCTATTGATGAGTTAGCTGAGGTAACGCAAATATGTTGCTCTTCAAATAACTTAATAATGGGATAAGTACTTGGGATGTAGTCGGGGAAGGCAATAGCTAAATCGACTTTACCGTTTTCCATTAAATCGTGCAGGCTGTCGAGTTCAAAGTCTCTTATTATTAGTTTTAAGTTGGGCGCTTGCTCTCTTAGCTCTTTTACAAGCGCTGGCAAAACAACTTGTTGTGCGTAGTCGGTAGCGGCTATTACAAACGCACCATCAACCGTTTTTGGGTCAAATATTTTAGGCGCTAATAATGCCTGAAAGTCGTTTAGCAGTTTGTCTATATCTACCGACAACTCCTCTGCATAAGGCGTGGGTACAAAGCCGGTGGTTTTTCTTAAAAACAGCTGGTCGTTAAATACATCACGTAGCTTTTTTAGTTGCTCACTCACTGCTTGCTGGGTTAAACCCAATTTACTGGCCGCTTTTGATGCGTTTTTTTCGCGAATGAGCGCTTGAAAAATACGTAGCTGTTTTATATCTAGCCTGTCTAACTTACTCATACCAATGCCTTTGTTGTTTAAGCATGATTAACGTATCACATTACCATTTATTTTTGTATCACTTACATGAAAGGGTTGTTTCTAATTGTTGAACTGTCCCCTTACTATGCTCCTACACACTAAATTGAATGATTGGAGCAAACAATGAAAACAGTAATTTTAATAGGCGCACTGGGCAAAATGGGTCAAGCGGCATTAACCGGTTTATCTAAGCATAAAGTAATTACAGCGGGTCGCTCGGGCGATGTAGATCATATTGTTGATATTACGAGTGAAGCGTCAATTACCGCTTTGTACGAAAAAGTAGGCCACTTTGATGCCCTAGTAAATACAGTGGGTTTATGTGAATACGAAACCTTTGCTGATATGAGCGAAGAGCAGTGGATGACAACCATTATGAGCAAAATGATGGGGCAAATTAACCTTGTACGTATTGGTCAAAAGTACATTGCTGATGTCGGCTCATTTACGCTAATTAGCGGTATTTTAAACGTTAAACCGATTCCTTTTGCGATTGCCGATGCAACAACAAGCGGCGCAATAGATACGTTTGCAAAATGCGTATCACTAGAAATGCCGCGTGGCACGCGCATTAATGTGGTTAACCCTACTGTGCTTGAAGAAGCGTGGGGTGTGTATGGCGAAATGATGCCAGGTTTTCAACCTGTACCAAGCAAGCTTGTAGGTCAAGCGTTTGAGCGCTCGGTTGATGGCTTTATTACTGGCGAAGTTATTTTTGTAGATGCATAACTACCCGCCAAATTGGTGATGCAATTGGCAAACTAATAAGTGCTTTGCATTAACAGTAACTGCAAAGCGCTTAAATACAGATTTTAATAGGTGATGAAATGAAAAAATTAATACCCGTATTTGCGATATTATTGGCCGCAGGCTGTGCCAATGTAGCGCCAAGCTCGCAATATGTTAGCGAGCCAGGTGCCGATTCTAATAAAGAATGTAAAACCATACCGCGCCATAAACATACGGTTAAATGGTGCAGGCCGCATCCTTCAAGGTAAGTTAAACAACGTACCCGCTAAAACCAAGCGCTTTAAAGTAAAGCTTAGGAATGCCGTATTTACACTCGTTAAGTAACTCGCTAAAGCGCATTCTATCAAGTGGATAAAATTCACTTTCTAAGTTTTGAGCTGTATAGGCTTGCCCTGCATCACTTAGGCCTAAATCGGCACACACAGTAATTTGCGCTTCGCGCTCAAAGTCGGTTTCGGGTTTCATTAAATCGCTAATATATAAGTGTGCGCTCTTATTTAAATTAGCTTTAATGTTTTTAAGTAGCTGCTTTTTGCTGCCGTCGTCTTCTAAAAAGTGCATAACGAGTAGGCATAGTGCGGCATCGGCCTTGGTAGAGAGTTTATCTAGTTCGCCTTCAATAACGTTAACGCGCTTTGCTATGCCGTGCTCTTCAAACTCTTGTTTAGCAATTGCAAGCATATCACTTGAGGTATCTTGCGCGGTAAATTGCCAAGTAGGGTTAAGCGCGGCAAGGGCGAGTATTTCTCTGCCTGTGCCTGCGCCCACAACTAAAATATGCGCGTTATCGTTAAGGGTTGCTTTAAGTTGTGCATTTGTAAGTTGGTGCAATAGCTCATAACCAGGTACTAAACGCGTTATGCGGCTGTTGTAATGGGTTGCTTGCTCGCCTGTAAATGTTGGCATTTTTAACTCCTTTAATCAGCTTATAAAACTTCAACAGTGGAGTATCCACCACTTTGTTTACTTACATGTACTTGCGTGGCTACACGTTCGCTCATTTCGCTCACATGCGATATAACCCCTACTTTGCGGCCTTGTGCTTGTAATGAATCGAGCGCGTCCATAGCAACGCTGAGTGTTTCGCTATCTAACGTACCAAACCCTTCGTCAATAAACAAAGAGTTGATTTGCACTTTGTTTGACGAAAGCGATGCAAGCCCTAACGCCAGTGCCAGTGAGACTAAAAATGACTCACCACCAGAGAGCGTATTAACCGAGCGTTGTTCGTCGGCCATGTCGCGGTCAATAATGGCAATATCGAGCGACTGCGCAATAGCTGTTAGCTCGTAGCGTTTATTAAGGGTTTTTAAATGGCTGTTAGCATAATGCAGTAATATTTTTAACGTTTGTGTTTGGGCTAAGTTACGCATGGTTTTACCGGTTGCATCGCCTAATACTTTATTTAATAAATGCCATTGCTCTACCTGCTTTTTAAGTACAGCTAGCTGCGCTTGTTTGCCTTCAAGCGCTTTGGCATTTTGGTTATGCTGTTCTATGGCGGTATTAGTGATAAGTAAACTATTTTGCTGCTCAGTTTGCTTTGTATTTAATGCCGCTAATTGCTCGCTAAGTTCAGTGTGGCTTTGTGATGGCTTGTTAGTATTTTGGTGATCTGTATGCGCACTTTGTTGCTGTTTAAGCGCAGCATTTGCATCTAAAAGTGCTGCTGAAAGCTGCTCAAACTGGGTTAAATGGGCTTTAATTTGCTCACTACTTAACGTTAGTAAAATTGTGATCTGCTCATGCGTTGCCTCACTGTACTGAGCTTTAAAGTCACTAAACCACTGCTTATAACGCGCATCAAGGGTTGCAAGCTCTGTGCTTTGCTCGGCTAAGCGAAGCTCTGCGTTTTTAAGCTCAATTGCATGCTCATCTCGTTTTTTAACAGCGCTATCGTAAGCTTGCTGGCTTGCGTTTAACTGTGTATGGCATTGCTCAAGCTGGGCATTAATTTTTGCTTGATAGTCGTTTGCGCTTATTTGTTCGTTACTAAATAACGCAAGGCGCTCACTTTGTGTTGTATTTCGTAGCTGCTGAGCACTGGCTAAATCCTCTTTTAGTGTTTTAAGTGCACTCTCACTTTTAGAAATTAGCGGCGTAAGTTGCTTCAATTGCTGATTAGCAGTGTCTATTTGTTTTTGGCTTTGCTCAAGTTGCGCATGTGTTTGCTGATACTGCTCAACCTGCTGGTTTAAATCGCTTAGGTTAAGCGAGCCGGCTTGTAGTTGCTGCCAAAAGTTGCTGTGTTCAAATTGCGCATTAAGCGCTGTAGTTAGCTCACTAATTTGCGACGTTAGCTCAGTATGTTTTGTATTTATTTGGCTTAGTTTATTGATTAATTCACTATTTAAATTATGCAATTGTTGTTGTGTTTGTTGCTCTGCTTTTAGTGAGCTTTGTTGCTGGTTTACTTTTGCTTGCAGGGCATTTTGCTGTTTTTGCGATTCAAAATACTGCGCTTTTTGCTCATTAAGCTGTTTATAGGTTTCATCAAGCTGTTCTGATGTAAGGGCATTTAAGTGAGTACGCGCAGCCTCCATGGTGGTTTTCATTTCGCTTCGTTTAGCATTGAGCGTTTGAATGGTTTGGCTATGCTGAGCGTGTTCGTTAACGAGTACGGCATGCTGTGTTTGATGCGTGTGTAACTGCGTTTGGGCACTATCGTGCTGCTTTTTAGCATTAGTATAGCTGGCTTCAAAATCGGCTATTAAGTTGTTTAATTGCGGGTTTTGGTTAGTAGCATAGGGGTGCTCGGTTGCACCGCACACTACGCAGGGCTCGTTAGGGTTAAGCTGTGCGCGCAAATGCTCTACGTTTTCGCTGGCACGCAGGCGAGCTTGGTTTAGCGCGTATTCGTTATGTTTAAGTGCTTGCTCGCACGCTGCTAGGTTTTGTAAAAGCGACTGCTGCTGTTGCTCACTTTGGCTAAGTTTAGCTGCAATGTTATTTTGCGCTTGCGTGCTTTGCTTAAGCTCTTGGGTAAATTGTGTGTAGCGTATTCGCTGCTCTTTTAAGTAATCAATATTTTTAAGCTCGCTGTCGCATTGCTCAATATTAAATTGGCGTTGTTGCTCGTTCAGCTCGTTTAGGTTTTTTTGATCATGGCTTAGTTGCTGCTCTTGCTGCTCTACCTTTTTATTTTGCGCTGTTAAAAGCTCAGCCTGTTTGGTTTGCTCTGCTAGTAACGCCTGGTTTTGAGTTGCTGCTACATTAAGTTGCTCATTAGCACTTAGATACTGATTAAAGCTATGTTGGTAGTAGTTCCAATCATTGGCTAGCTGTTTAAGCTGTGTATGCTCAGCAAGCCATTGCTGATGCTGCGTGTTTAGCTTAGTTGCTTCATCAAGCGCGGTTTGGCTTTGCTTATGTTGCGCGTGTAAATCACTTAATTGCTGTTGCTCTTTGTCGCGTTGCTGAGTAAGGCTAGTAATGCTTTGTGCGTGTATAGCAAGCTGGCTGTCGAGCTCGCGTGCTTTTGCAATAATAGGCTCAGCAGATTGCTTTTGCTCTTGCGCTGTTGTTAATTCGCTTTGCTTTGTTTTAAGTGTTGCGGCCTGCTTTTCTATAAGCGCTGCATGGTCAATGTTTTTTAAGTCACTTATTTGTGTATTAAGGTCGTTATTTTGCGCCGTTAAATACCCATGTCGCTTGCGGTTATCTTTTATTTCTAGCGCGCTTTGTGCTTGTTTTGCTTGCTCACTTTGCTGTGCAATTGCTGCAAGTTCGTTGTTTGCATGCTGCTGATTTTTTGTGGCTTCTTCAAGAGCTTGCTCAAGTGTACTGGCTTGCTTATACCAGTTTAGGTTTTGCTCTGTGCTTATTAGTGCTTTTTTAGTGTCTTCTATTTGCAGTTTTAGCTCATTAAGCGTGGCGTGCTTTACTGCTAATTCATCTTCACTTAATAAGGTATAGCTTGCAAGGCTTGCTTGTAGTAAATCAAACTCATCTTTTAGTTCTTTGTTGCGCTCAAATATACGCTTACCAATAAGGCTAAATTTATCGGTGCCCGTAAGGCATTGTAATAATTGCGCGCGTTCATCGCCTGTGGCTTTTAAAAATGCCGCAAACTCGTGCTGCGCTAATAATACCGCACGGGAGAATTGCTCAAAGCTTAAACCTATTTTGGTTTCTATTTCTTTTATGGTTTGGCTTTTGTCGGCTATGAGGGTTTCATCGGGCAAGGTAACTAATGTATGTTCGGCTACTTTTAATTTACCCGTTACTTTTTTATGGGTGCGCTGGATTGAATATCGCGCGCGGTAAAGCTGTTTGTCTTGCCCTACAAAGTCAACTTCTGCGAAGCCTTCCCACTTTCCTCGGCGCAATAAGTTACGCGCATCGTTTAATTTTATGCTGTCGCCATTAAAGTCAATCAGGTTGCCTTTATCGCCTTTTAGCCGCGCTGTTTTTGTGTAAAGCGCTAAACAAATGGCATCTAAAAAGGTGCTTTTACCTGCACCGGTGTCGCCGGTTATAGCAAATAAACCTGCATCTTTTAGTGGGGCTTGTGTAAAGTCAATTTCGGCGTCAACAATAGATGCTAAGTTATGTATGCGTACTGCGGTTATTTTCATAGTTGTTCTTGCTCCGTCAGTTCGCTTATTACGTTGTTTAAAAGGGCTTTTAGTTCATCGGGTACACTTTGCCCTGCCATGTCTTTATCGTTTGCAAAAGCTTGCTCTAATAAATTTTGTGGGTTGAGCATTTCTATTTCGCTTAAATCTTCAAATACGGGGTCGTTGTTGGTTTGAGTTGTTTGTTCGCGTACGCGTTCGATACCGCAAAATTTTACATTTTTGCCTTCAAGTGCAAGCTCAATTTGCTCTCTGAATGTAGTGTCGGTATCGCTTGATTTAAGCTTTACGCGTAAATAGGGTGCTACGGTATTTTGCGCTGTATCGAAGTTTTTTATTTGCTCACATAAATCACTCAGCGGTACACACTCCCCTTTAGGTAAAATAATAACGTCGGCTGAGCGCGGAATGTAAAGGGGGTTTACAGTTGTGCTAATGGTTTGTTTTTCATCGCTTTTAAATTCTATAACATTAACTTGATGAGTGTAATTACGCTCTGAAAACGACATAGGAATAGGCGTGCCGCTGTAGCGAATAGTCTCGTTTTTAGCAACTTGCTGGGCTTTGTGTAAATGCCCCAGAGCTACATAATTGGCTTTATTGCCAAATACATTGGCTGAAATAGACTCTTCCCCACCTATTACTAAGTTACGCTCTGAATCACTTGATATATCGCCGCCTTTAGCGTGCAAGTGGCCCATTACTATAAGCGGTGAGTTTTGCTCATTTATTTTATAAGCATGATCTAAGGCAAGCTCATATGCATTTGCAACGCCTTGTGCGTAGCTAGGGCCGTTTTTTGTTTGGCTTAGTGAACTTATATCGCTTGAGCGTAAAAAAGGCATAGCAACGACTACAGCGCGCTTATTATTAATGTTTAGTTCAATAACTGTGTTGCTAGGCGTGTTTATATCAAACCGGCCCACTACGTGTGTGTCAAATTGTGCAAGTAAAGGCTGAGCCGCCAATATACGATTAGCAGAGTCGTGGTTACCGGCAATAATAACCACATGTAATTGTGGGCAGCATTTTTTAGCGTCTTTTATAAATTGATAAAGTTGGTTTTCGGCGCTGGCACTTGGCGTGGCGGTATGGTAAATGTCGCCAGCAACAAGCAGTAAGTCTATTTGTTGCTCTTTTAGTGTTGTAAGTAGCCATGTAAAAAAAGCAGTGTGCTCTTCACGGCGGTCATGTTCATAAAATTGTTGGCCAAGGTGCCAATCTGAGGTGTGGAGAACTTTCATGTCGCGCTCTTAAAAAACCATAAGAGCGCCAATATACCCAAGGCAGGTAAAGATGCAAGCCTCGGGCGGGCTTTACCTTAAGTAAAACTATATATAGCAATAATAATTACAGGAAGCGCTAACAAAGCCATGCCCAAAGGCATTTTTAAACTTTTAGTTTGCTTTGCTTGCAATGCTTTAATGGCATTGGTTTCGTTACAGGCAGCTACTTTATCTATATAAAAGTAGCCTGAGTCAAGATACTGCTTACAACTTTGCTGATTTGCTGGAATGGCTATAAGCTCTTGTTGTTTTTTTAGGATATAAAAATCCATACACCCACCGCATTGCTAACTGGTAATAAGTACATATTTGAGAATAAATGTGACGAATTTATTTTGCTCAAATAAAAAAAGTGGGCGATTTTAAATATAAAATGCACTAAATATCAACCTAAAATTACACTATTTTTAATTTATCGTATAAATAGTTAATAATAGTGAAATCACGGCAATATTTGCGCCAATTATAAACCACTTTTTACTGTGTTTTTGTTCAGTAGGTAGGCGTTTTAGCGCATCTTGCTTTGTACATGCGGATACAACATTTACGTACGAATATTGGTCTGCTTCGTAGCGTTCAAGTAATGCTTTTTCAGCAGGAATTGCTTCGAGCTGATGATCTTTTTTTACTATGTAAAATTTCATACCGTGCCCCTTAAGTTAGGACGTGTTGGCTTTTGCGTTTTACACCTTATTTAAAGTACTGCAATTGGTTTAATTGCTGCGCTTTAAAGTAATAGAACGCTGTAGAATTTAATCTAAAATTATCAACACATCTTTATTACTTACTTTAACTGTAAGCTAATGGTATGAATTAGGCCTGAACCCCTTAAATACAACAGTTCGTACCTAATTTAACACTAATTATTTAGGCTTATTGTAAACCCCCTTTACAGTTATAAGCCTTGTTAAAAGCTTATAAAATACACATGTTAATTCGAAGTGAATATTACCTTGTTTAATGGGCGTTTGGTCGCTAATTAATTGAACAAAATAGCTAACTTTGTCAAAGTACGCTCACAAAATCCCATTAGGACTCATAATGAAAAAAACAGTTCTTACGCTGAGTGCTTTTGTATTGCCATTGGCAATGTCGAGCACTGTATTAGCGTCATCCGTTGAGCAAACTAAAGGCTCATTTGTTGATAAGTTTCGTCAATTAGATGAAGCGTTACCAACGCCTAACGTTTATAGAAGTGCCGCAGGCGAGCCTGGCGAAAACTATTGGCAACAACGCGTTAATTACGACATTGATGTAAAGCTAGACGAAAAAAAGCGTCGTTTAACCGCAAGCCAAAGTATTGAATATAAAAATAACTCACCTCATACGCTTAAATATTTATGGTTACAGTTAGATCAAAATATTTTTAAAAGCGACTCTATTGCTGAAACAACTAAAACGTTTAAAAGCACGCTAAATAGCTTACCTGCACAAAAGCCAGCTAAGTTGAGTTTAGGCGAGCTTCGTCGTCAGCAATTTATGAGCGACAACGAGCTTGGCTACACGATTAGCAATGTAAAAGACGACAATGGTGATGAGCTGCGTGTAACTGTTGTTGATACTTTAATGCGTATTGATTTAAATGAGCCATTAAAGCCGGGTAAAGAAGTAGAGTTTAGTATGAACTTTGCTTTTAATATTGTTGAAGAAGACGCTGTTGGCGCTCGTTCTGGTTATGAGCACTTTGAAGAAGATGGCAACGATATATTTTTACTAGCGCAGTGGTTTCCGCGTTTAGCTGCTTATACCGATTACGAAGCATGGACTAACAAGCCATTTTTAGGCCGTGGTGAATTTACGCTTGAATTTGGTGACTACGACGTAGAAATTACCGTACCTGCGGATCACATTGTATCGGCTACAGGTAAGCTTGATAACGCAAGTAAGGTACTTACTCGCACACAGCGTAATCGCCTTGAAAAAGCCGAAACTGCAAAACGCCCTGTATTTATCGTGACTGAAGAAGAAGCGCTAGAAAACGAAAAAGAAGGCACCGATAAAACTAAAACATGGCATTTTAAAGCCGAAAATGTACGTGACTTTGCTTGGGCGTCGTCTCGTAAATTTATGTGGGATGCAAAAGGGTATCAGCAAGGCGGTGACGAGCAACCACTTGTTATGGCTATGTCTTTCTTCCCTAAAGAAGGTGGCGATTTATGGAAAAAGTACTCAACTGAATCTGTAGTGCACACTATGGAAGTGTACTCTAAATACTCATTTGATTACCCATACCCAGTTGCACAGTCAGTAAACGGCCCTGTAGGTGGTATGGAATACCCAATGATTACCTTTAACGGCCCGCGTACTGAGCTGCAAGATGATGGCACTCGTACTTATTCGCAAGCCGAAAAACGCTTTTTAATTGGCGTGGTTATTCATGAGGTTGGTCATATTTACTTTCCTATGATTGTAAACTCAGATGAGCGCCAATGGACGTGGATGGATGAAGGTTTAAATAGCTTTTTAGATGGTGTTGCTGGGCGTGAATGGGATCCGACAATTCCTTGGGGTGTTGAGCCGCGCGATATTGTTAGCTACATGAAATCAGAAAACCAAGTACCTGTAATGACACAGTCAGACAGCGTATTACGTTTAGGTCCTAATGCTTATACCAAGCCAGCAGCTGCACTTAATATTTTACGTGAAGTGATTTTAGGCCGTGATTTATTTGATTTTGCGTTTAAAGAGTACGCGCAGCGTTGGAAATACAAGCGCCCTACTCCGGCTGACTTTTTCCGTACCATGGAAGAAGCCTCTGGTGTTGATTTAGATTGGTTTTGGCGTGGCTGGTTTTACTCTACAGACCATGTAGATATTGCTTTAGATAAAGTGTATCAACTGCGTTTAGATACTAAAAACCCAGACATTGACTTTAAACGTTTACGCGATATTGAAGCTGATAAACCAACGTCGCTATTTGTTAAGCGTAACCGCGAAGAAGGTAAAAAAACCTGGGTTGAGCAAAACCCAGACATTACCGACTTTTACGACGAAAACGACCGTTTTACTGTTACCAATAAAGAACGTAACAAGTACAACAAGTTTATTAAAGGGTTAGAGCCGTGGGAGCGTAAAACGCTTGAGCGTGCCCTTGAAGAAGACAAAAATTACTATGTAATGGAGTTTTCTAATTTAGGTGGCTTAGTAATGCCTATATTGCTTGAACTTACCTATGAAGATGGCACAACGGAAGAACGTTACATTCCGGCTGAAATTTGGCGTCGTAATCATAAAAATGTTCAAAAGTTAATTGTTACAGATAAAAACAAGCCGCTTGTATCGGTAACTGTTGACCCGCGCTGGGAAACAGCCGATGTAGATGTTGAAAACAACAACTACCCTCGTCGTATTATTCCTTCACGTATAGAAGTGTTTAAAAAGGAAAAGAGCAAAGCTAAAGTGAGTCGCGATATTATGCAAGACATTAAAACTAAGCTTAAAACCGACGAAGAAAAAGACGGTGAGGAGCAACAATAATGCGCTTTTTGCTTATTATTGTTTGCCTTTTAGTTGCTGCGCCGAGTATGGCGCATCAACTAAAGTCATCTGTTACCACGGTGCTTTTTAATAAACGTACAAGCAATATAGAGCTCATGCATCGGTTTTATTTACACGATACCGAGCATGCAGTAGCACATTTATTTAACGGTAAAGCCGACATTATTAGCAATAAAGCAGACCAGCAGCGATTTGTTGACTATGTTGAGTCGCATGTTGCTTTGCAAACGCTTAATGGCAAGCCGCTAACGCTTAGCTCTGTGGGTGCGCAAATTGATGGTAAGTTTTTTTGGGTGTACCAAGAAGCACCGATCCCTAAAGGGATTGAAGGTATAAAAATGAGTAACGGCGCACTGCGTGACTTATGGCCTTCGCAAGTAAATATGGTAAACGTTGAGGGTAAAGGTAAAGTTAAAACCTTACATTTTACTCAAAACGATACATGGCTCGAAGCCAAATTTGAGCAATAATCACTTCCCCAACATATGCGCACAGTGTTTAACGTGCGCATATTCTTCACTTGTTTATGTTGTGTTCATATTTGATCTGTTATTAATAGCTGTTCGTAGAATTTTAGTAATCAGTTGGTGTTTATTAGGCTGAATTTTAGATGAGTAAGTGCTTTTCTAATAATTTGTTTGATAAAAATTTGCTAAATTATTCTCATGAAGTAGAGTCATTATGTGTATACATGTTGTATTGATTTTTACCCCATTCAAGGAATGATATGAAAGCGCAAGTAGAGGCTATTCAGGGAGTTATATTTGATTTAGATGGTACTTTGGTATCGTCGGAGTTGGACTTTTCCCTTATAAAAGCACAAATAGGTTGCCCATGTGAGCAAGACCTACTTGATTATATTGCACAGCTTCCTTCGCCTTATATGCGCGAAGAGGCAATGAATATAGTGCATCAACACGAACTGCAAGATGCGCAGTTTGCCACTATATTACCGGGCGTTACAGAAGCTGTTAACGCACTAAAAGTTAAAAATATTCCTATGGCGATTGTGACCCGCAATTTTGATAAAGCGGCTGCAATTAAGCTTCAAAATAATCCCCTTCCCATCGAAACGGTTTTAACCCGGAGTGATGCGCCAGCAAAACCAGATCCAAGTGCTTTAAATGCTATTTCGACACTTTGGAATATTAGCCCAAGCAACTTACTATACGTGGGCGATTTTTTATACGATATACAAGCTGCGCACAATGCAAAAATGCGCGCCTGTTTATATGCCCCCGAGGCTACTCCTATTTATGCCGACCAAGCAGACTATGTTTTACGTGATTTTGTTGAATTAGTGACTTTAGTTGAAAGTTACTCACAAAAAGTTGAGTTATGTTAAATAAGCCTCTGCTTTAATTTTTGTGTGATAATCCTGGTTTAATTTAAATTTCATAACTAGCCCAATAGGGTTTGAATTGGTAAAATATTGGCAAAATTAACGTATTGATTAGAGGCACAAGATGGGCAGAGCATTTGAAGTCCGTAAGAGCTCGATGGCTAAAACAGCCAACGCTAAAACTAAAGTTAACTCAAAGTACGGTAAAGAAATTTACGTTGCCGCTAAAAATGGCGAACCAGATCCTGATGTAAACCAATCGCTGCGTCGCCTAATTGAAAAAGCAAAAAAAGACCAAGTGCCTGCGCACGTAATAGAAAAAGCAATTGAAAAAGCAGCCGGTGGAGCAGGGGAAGATTACGCAACTGCACGTTACGAAGGTTATGGCCCGGGTAACTGTATGGTGATTGTTGATTGTTTAACAGATAACCCAAACCGTACTATTAAAGATGTGCGTTTGCCGTTTACTAAAACAGAGTCAAAAATTGGTACTCCGGGTTGTGTTGCGCACATGTTTGATCATTTTGCTGTACTTGGCTTTGCCGGTGATGACGACGAAGTGGTACTTGAAGCCTTAATGATGGCAGATGTTGATGTAACCGATGTTGAAGTAGAAAACGGTAAAGTGTCGGTATTTGCACCACACACTGAATACTTTAAAGCTAAAACAGCCCTAGAAGAAAACTTTGAAGGCATTAACTTTGAAGTTGACGAAATTACGTTTGTGCCGCAAGTGCATGTAGAAATTGAAGATGAAGAAGTAATTGCCAACTTTGATAAGTTTATTAGCATGCTTGAAGATTGTGATGACGTACAAAATGTTTATCACAATGCGATTGTAAAAAACTAATAGGTAGCTTTAATTAGGCGAATTTGAGCTATTTTGCCGCTTAATAAAACAAAAAGCGCGTTTTGTGTGGGCAAAACGCGCTTTTTTAGTGTTAAATAAATGTTAGCTATTCAGCTAGGTTATGGTGCTACGCTTTATATTTTAAGCGGTAGCTATGAAGTAGCGGTTCGGTGTAGCCGCTAGGCTGGTTAGCTCCTTCTAAAACAAGGGCTAAAGCCGCTTGATAAGCAATGCTTGTTTTAAGTGATTGCTCGTTATTTGCCATTGGTTGGTAGGCGGCGTCGTGCTCATTTTGGCCATCAACCACTTTTGCCATTTTAGCCATAACTGACTCAATTTGTGCTTGTGTACATACCCCGTGATGTAACCAATTAGCCATATGCTGGCTTGAAATACGCAGTGTTGCTCTGTCTTCCATTAAGCCTATATGGTTAATGTCGGGCACTTTAGAGCAGCCAATGCCTTGATCTATCCAGCGTACAACATAACCTAAAATACCTTGCGCGTTGTTTTCAAGCTCACTTTGAATATCTTCTTTTGTAAGAGACTCAGGCTCTGCCATTAATGGCGGAGTGAGTAGGTCAGTTAGGCTGGCTATTTCGCGCTGTTCAATGCTTTTTTGCTCTGCAAATACGTTTACATCGTGGTAGTGCATGGCATGCAATGTAGCTGCTGTAGGGGAGGGCACCCACGCAGTATTAGCGCCAGATTGTGGATGGGCAAGTTTTTGCTCCATCATTAATGCCATTTTATCTGGCATTGGCCACATACCTTTACCTATTTGTGCCTTTTGAGATAAGCCACATGCAAGGCCTGTATCTACGTTACGGTCTTCGTAAGCTTTGATCCAAGGCTGCGCTTTAATAGCGGCTTTAGGCAGTACAACACCTGCGTGCATAGAAGTATGAATTTCATCACCGGTTCTGTCTAAAAAGCCGGTATTAATAAATACAACACGCTCTTTAGCTGCGTGTATACAGGCTTTTAAATTAACCGATGTGCGGCGCTCTTCATCCATAATACCCATTTTAAGGGTGTTTTTAGGCAGGTTAAGTGCTTGCTCTACCATGCTAAATAATGTGTTAGTAAAGGCGACTTCTTCTGGGCCATGCATTTTAGGTTTAACGATATTAATGCTTTGCGCGCTGGTGTTTTTAATACCCGTTTGTTTATTTAAATCGTGTAGGGCAGCGGTTGCTGTGAACATTGCATCCATAATTCCTTCAAATACTGGCTGGCCGTAAATATCGGTAATGGCGGGGTTGGTCATTAAGTGCCCTACGTTACGTACAAACATCATACTGCGGCCTTTTAGCGTAACATTACTGCCGTTAAGCGCAGTGTAGTGTCTGTCATTTTGTAATGCGCGCTCTATGGTTTTATCACCTTTTTTGAACGATTCAACCAAGTTACCTTGCATTAAACCTAGCCAATTTTGGTATACCTGTACTTTGTCTTGGGCATCTACTGCGGCTACTGAGTCTTCACAATCCATTATGGTAGTGAGGGCGGCTTCTAATGCTACATCTTTTAATCCGGCTTTGTCGGCTTGGCCAATAGGGTGGTGGTGATCTATTTGTAGCTCTACGTGTAAACCATTATTTTTTAATAAAATAGCACTTGGGTTTTGCGCTTCACCTTGGTAGCCAATAAGTTGTTCAGGGTTTTTAAGCGTGGTGTGCGAGCTATCTCTGAGGGTGATAGATAGTGCGCCTTCTACAATTGAGTAGTTAGTGCTTTCTATGTGTGAGCCATTTTCAAGAGGCAGCGCTTTATCTAAAAATTGACGTGCATACGCCATGACTTTAAAGCCGCGTACCGGGTTATAGGTGGTGCCTTTTTCTGCGCCATCGTCTTCGCTAAGTACGTCGGTGCCGTATAGTGCATCATACAATGAACCCCAGCGCGCATTAGCTGCATTAAGTGCAAAGCGTGCATTACTTACCGGTACTACAAGCTGTGGACCAGCAGTAAGGGCTACTTCGGGCTCTACATTTTCGGTTTCTATATTAAAGTGAGCAGGTTCGGGTACTAGGTAGCCTATTTGCTGCAAAAACGCTTGGTATTTAGCGCTGTCCCACGTTTTATTAGCTTGATGGTATTCATCAATTTGTTGTTGTAGCTGCTCTCGCTTAGCTAACAGTGCCTTATTTTGCGGTGTTAGCGTTTGTACTATGTGTGCAAAGCTTTGCCAAAACTGTTGCTCCGATAATTGCGTGCCAGGCAGTAGCTGTGTTTTAACGAAGTTAGCTAACTGTGTGTCTACGCTTAGCCCTGAGTGTGTGAGAGTGTGTGCCATATTTACCTTCCTTAAACGGTCGCGATGTTGTTGTGCGTTAGAGCAACAATAACGCAAAAGTCGTTACTTGCGTGCTTTTTAACCATTCACAAAATATATAGCCGTAATAAAAACTATAAATTTACTAAATCTAAAAAATAAGCCTAATGTTGAATTAAGCGATACGGAGCACACACTCCTAGCCACTCTCACAATAATTGAATAATTTATAGACCCGTTCGAAGGATTTTATTATGACAACATATACACGTGAAACCGATACTCTAGCAACGCTTTGTCAATCTCAAGGTAATGCATGGAAAGCCATTAACCCTGAATATGCAAGCCGCATGCGTTTACAAAACCGCTTTCGTACTGGGATTGAAATTGCACAATACACTGCCGATGTAATGCGTGAAGATATGGCCGCATACGATAAAGACACAAGCCAATACACACAATCTTTAGGGTGCTGGCATGGTTTTACTGCGCAACAAATGATGATGGCTATTAAGCGCCATCAAAAAACAACTAAGCGTAGTTATGTATATTTAAGTGGTTGGATGGTTGCAGCACTGCGTTCTGCGTTTGGCCCTCTACCTGATCAAAGCATGCACGAAAAAACATCAGTGCCTGCACTTATTGAAGAAATTTATACCTTTTTAAAACAGGCCGATGCGCGTGAGTTAGACCACTTGTTTAATGACCTTGACGAAGCAAAGGCAAACGGTGGCGACGTACAAGCAGTGCTTGATAAAATCGATAACTTTGAAACTCATGTTGTGCCAATTATTGCCGATATTGATGCAGGTTTTGGTAACGAAGAAGCCACTTACTTACTTGCTAAAAAAATGATTGAAGCGGGTGCATGTGCCATTCAAATAGAAAACCAAGTGTCTGACGCTAAGCAGTGTGGCCACCAAGCAGGTAAAGTAACCGTGCCGCACGAAGACTTTTTAGCAAAAATTAATGCTGTACGTTACGCATTTTTAGAACTTGGTATAGATAACGGTGTAATAGTAGCGCGTACCGACTCACTAGGTGCAAGCCTTACGCAAAAAGTACCGGTGTCTCAAACTCCTGGTGATTTAGCTAGCCAATATAATGCCTTTTTAGAGACTACACCTATTAATGGCGTAGATGATTTAAATGAAGGCGATACAGCAATGAAAATTAATGGTGAGCTTTGTAAACCAACTCGCCTTGAAAATGGCCTTTACCAGTTCCGCGAAGGTACAGAAAAAGACCGCGTAGTGCTTGATTGTGTAACAAGCTTACAATCGGGTGCAGATTTACTGTGGATTGAAACCGAAAAACCACATGTTAAACAAATTGCAGAGCTGGTAAACCGCGTTAAAGAGCAAGTACCTGATGCTAAGCTTGTTTATAACAATTCGCCATCATTTAACTGGACACTTAAGTTCCGCGAACAAGTGTACCAAGAGTGGCAAGAAGCGGGTCGCGATTTGAGCGCTTACCCAAGTCTTGGTGATAACAAAGGCTTTATGGCGCCAGAAATGGATGCAACAGAGCTTGCTGCTGAAGCGGATGTATTGGTTCAAAACTTCCAACGCGATGGCGCACGTGAAGCGGGTATTTTCCATCATTTAATTACTTTGCCTACGTACCATACGGCTGCACTGAGCACCGATATTTTATCAGAAGGGTACTTTGGTGACATGGGCATGCTTGCTTATGTACGCGATGTACAACGCCAAGAAATTCGCCGCGAACAAGCCTCGGTTAAGCACCAAGACTTAGCAGGCTCTAATATTGGTGATACACATAAAGAGTACTTCTCTGGTGATAACGCCCTTAAAGCCGGCGGTGAAGACAACACCATGAACCAGTTTTAACCACGCTATATAGTGTTACTCAAGGGCCGTAAGGCCCTTTTTTATTGCCTGATTATTTATGAGATCACGTTTTAACTAGCTATTATGTTTTTAGATCAGCGTTTAACTAGCCTTATGATTTTTAGATCAGTGTTTAACTAGCTGTTGAATTAAAGCGCTTTGATGGCTTATTTTGACTTTAAAAGGGCTAAAACACGGTAAATATTTAGCCAAATAGGCCGTTTTTTATATTTTATGGCGGTTATTACAAAATAATAAACCGAATTTTTACTAACTAAGCGCCGATATAAAGCAATTTTTTACTAACTGAGTGCTTATAAACAGTGACTCAAACCGATTTTTTACTAACTCATGCCGTAAAAACTGCAATAAACCGAAATTTTACTAACTGAAAAATAGCTAAGTCCGATATGTATAAATACATAAACTGTAAAGGGGGTTTACAGTTGTGGGTTTATAGCAAAAAAATAGCCACAAAAGTGTGGCTATTGTATAAATTAAACTCAGTAGTTATTTTTTATTGGTGTGTTTATCAAACCACCATTGAATGTAGGCCACTTTGGTCATTAAGTTAGAAGGGCGCGCTGTAATTCCATGCGACGCATTTGGAATGCGTACCATAGCGGTATCAACCCCTTGAAGTTTTAACGCTTGGTAAAATTGCTCTGTTTCTGAGATAGGAGTTCGGTAATCTGATTCACCCGTTAAAAGCATGGTTGGCGTTGTTACATTACCTACATAGCTAATAGGTGAACGCTTCATGTAGTGCTCAATATGATCCCATGGTTTACCCGGAAACCAGTAATCAGCGAAGAATGGATAGAAGTCGGCAGTTAGTACAAAGCTGAGCCAATTAATAACAGGTTTAGCAACTACGGCTGCAGCAAACCTATCAGTATGACCTACAATCCACGCTGTTAGTACACCACCGCCAGAGCCACCGGTTACAAATAATTTTGATTCGTCAATAAAGCCTTTCGCTATTAATGCATCAACGCCTGTCATTAAGTCATCGTAATCATTACTTGGGTAATTATGATGAATTGTTTGGGCAAATTTTTTGCCGTATGAATCACTACCGCGCGGGTTCATGTATAAAACCACATTGCCTTTGGCGGCAAATAACTGAACCTCTGCACTGAAATGTGGCCCATAGTTAGCAACAGGGCCGCCGTGAATTTCGAGTACCAGTGGGTATTTTTTTGATTTATCAAACCCTGGTGGGTATGCAATCCAGCCTTGAATAGGGAGTTGGTCGTGGCTTGATTTAAGCCAAATTTCTTCTACTTTCGCCAGTTGTTTGTCATCAAGTGCATCGGCATTGAGTGTGGTTAGGCGTTGCGCTTTTCCGCGCTTAATGGTGGCTATATCGGCTGGGCGTTGTGTATCACTAAGCGTAAAGGCAATTTCGCCATCCTCGCTCACATCAAAATCTCCTCCAGAATAAGGGCGACCAAAAGCAACACTACCGATTTGCTCAGTGATCACTTTACGCTTGCCACTGCGAGGCTGATAGGCAAGGGCTGTTTGACCTTCATCTGCATAGCTAAAATAAACGCCTTTAGAATTAGCACTCCACTTTATTTGGCCAACACTTCTATCAAAGTTAGGCGTAAGGCTTGTTGTTTTACCAGACTTTAAATCGCGAATATAAAGTTGGGTATTTTCGTAATTGGTACGCTTATCGTCATAGCCTGTGTAGGCTAAATAACGGCCATCGGGAGATACTTTAGGTTGTTGGTCTGGGCCATTTCTAACGGTTACTGGCTCAATAGCTAGAGTGTTTAAGTTAAGTTTATACACTTCGCTATTGGTAGGTTTTAACTGATTTTGAGCGTGTCTATTAGCTGAAAAATAAAGTGATTTACCATCTTTACTAAAACTTACCTCACCTGCATTATCAAATTCATCATCAGTGAGCTGCTTTGCATTACCGCCATTTGCATCAATTACAAATAGTTGGCTAAAGCCTTTTTGTGTGTAACCACCGCCATCGGCTCGGTAATAAACATCATCTATAAATTTAGCAGGCTCTGCCCATGAAGCGCCTTTTGGCTTGCCAGGTAAATTAATGGGTGGTGCACTGCTACTTGGTACAAACATGCTAAAAATAAGCTGGTTAGAATTAGGGCTCCACGTAATGGCTCGAGGGCTTGCAGTTAGATTACTTATTTTGGCAACCGCACCGGTTTTAAGCCATTTCATATATATTTGGCTGCTACCATCGCGATTAGAAATAAAAGCAAGGCGTTGGCCATCTGGTGAAAGCACCGGTGAGTAATCCATGTGCACGCCGGAGGTAAGTGGCTGCAGTTGCTTAGTTTTGTAATCAACAGACCATATATTACTCACTTTGCGGTCGGTTTTTATATCCATACGATTACGTACAAAATAAACCGTTTTACCGTCGTCAGTAATATCTATCTGATTTGCGTATTCTAAATTAAATACATCTTGAAGTTGGAGTGTGTCAGTGCTTGCGTAAGCTAACTGGCTGCAGCCTAACGCTAAACTACTGCTTAAACTCAGTGCAAATAACTTTTTCATTAATGTTCCCTGTTGTATTTTTAGTTACTCTATAAGTAGTTATATGTTAGCTAAACAGGGATTAAAAGAAGGATGCGATGAAGCTCTTATTTAACTCTATGAGTTAAAGCTGTAAAGGGCCTTTACAGCTTATAATTTTGACCAGCTAATTATTCAGCAGAGTTACAAAGTGACTTAATGTCTTTTATAAGCGCAATGCCATCGGCGTTATCACCGTGTACACATAAACTATTTGCATCTAAGTTGAGTTTTTTCCCGGAGCGGGTAGTTACACAGCCATCTTTTAGTAGCTGTTTTACTTGTGCCATAAGAGCTGCTTTATTGTGCACGCTGCCATCAAGATGGCGAGACACTAAGTGACCTTCATCTGTGTATTGCCTGTCGGCAAAGGCTTCTAAAATAAGTTCTACACCTAAGCTATTGGCTGCAAAAGTATGCTTGGCGGACTCTTTAGTGGCTAAAATCATTAGTTTTAATGGGGAAGGGTAGTGTGCGATGGCGGTAATAACAGTTTGTAGAATGTGATCGTTTTTCATCATGTCGTTATACAAAGCGCCGTGTGGCTTAACATAGCTTAAGGTTAAGCCTTGTACTTTAGCCATGCCTTCTAGTGCTGCTATCTGATAATGAAGGCAATTAGTCAGTTCTTGTGCGCTAAGTGACATGGAGCGCCTACCAAAGCCTTGCTGATCGGGGTAACTTGGATGCGCACCAATTTGTACATTGTGTTGCTTAGCCAAAAATAGGGTATCGGCTATTACATCAGGGTCTCCACCATGGAACCCACAGGCAATATTTGCCATATCAATATGAGGCATTACCTCAGTGTCTAATCCCATTGTCCATGCGCCAAAGCTTTCGCCTAAATCGCAATTAAGTTTCATTTTAAAACCCTTGTTATTATTATTTTATGGTTACCGGTAACTCACCGTTTGCACTGGTGCTACCTAATAATACATTAGCAAGCGCTGTAAAAGCAGGGCCAGCAACTATATTGTTTTTATCTGTATCGATATTATACGCATAAGAGGCAAGAACTGCATCTGCACTGTTGCCAAACTGTGCGATGTCGTAGGGGGCACGTAAGCTTATAAACACCGTTTTTTTGTTTTGCGACTGAGCATAACTAAGCAATGATGCCAATGCTTTAGGTTGTTGTGCGCTGTTAAGTGAAAAATTAGGATCGTCTTTTAAATCATCCATACCGCCTATTTCTACCGCGCTCTGATTAGGGGTTGCGTTGCCGGCAATGATTACATCGGCCTGTTTTATAAAGTGTTGTGCATCGGTAGGTTTATACCCTTGCAAGCTACTGCAGCTAAAGCTAAGCGATGCTGAACTTGCCGCTTCAAGTGCTTGTTGCATAGCCATACATTTTCGCGTATCGGGCATAATTATATGTACATGCTGACCTTTTGTTAGTTTGAGTGGTAAAGCAGCATTATTATTTTTAACCTCGGTTATAGCATTTACGGCAAGCTCGGCTTCTATTTTTCGGTGAGCTTGCGAGCCTATAATTTGCTTTGCATCAACCAGTGCATTAAATGCATCAAAGTTGGTGGTTAACTTAAATGTATTTTTGAGAGAAGTAATACGCATCGCCGATTGCGCAATTTCGGTTTTGTTTAGCTGCTTTGTGTTTACCGCTGTAACTAGCTCTTCTATTAGTTTATCTAGGGTGGCTAAATTATCCGGTGTTCTTATTTCTATTGGCATTAGGGCTAAATCTACACCGGCTGAAAAAGTATTAATTACCGCTTGGGTAGGAGTGAAAAAATGGCTAATGCCAGCCATATCGAGTGCGTCGGTAACGACTACGCCTTGGTAATTTAATTCGCCTCGTAAAATATCAGTAATGATAGTGCGCGACATAGTGGCAGGTTTAATCATACTTTTGCCGTCAACACTTACAAAAGTACTGCTATCGAGCTGTGGGTATTGAATATGCGCCGTCATAATCATCCCAGGGTTTTGTGTAGCAATAATATGTTTAAATGGGGCGAGATCTTGCTGGTAAATTTCTTCTTTAGAATGGTTAACTTGTGGCAAGCCTGTATGGCTATCTACGTTGGTATCACCGTGGCCAGGGAAATGCTTTAACGACGTTATTACCCCATTGTTTTCGTACCCTGCAACTTGGGCTGCGCCAAGCTTGCTAACCAAAGCCGGGTTTTCACCAAATGAGCGTACATTGATTACCGGGTTATCGGGGTTCATGTTTACATCTACTGTGGGAGCGTAGTTAACATTAATACCTAACGATTTAAGCTCTTTTGCTATAACCGTTGCTGTTTGCGTTGCGTATTTAGTGCCATGCTTTTTATATGTAGCACCAATAGACATGTTACCTGTAAATGATGTGGCAATATCGCGCGGTAATCTGGCAACGCGTCCGCCTTCTTGATCGATTGAAATAAACAGCGGTAATTTGCTACTTGATTTACTAGCCGCTTGTTGCAGCTGACTATTTAAATTTATGGTTTGCTCAATTGATTGGGTATTTTCTGAAAATAAAATAACGCCGCCAATATTATGCTTTGTAATGGCTGCTGCTAGTTCATCAGGTAATGAAGTAACCGGTGTTCTGCATTGCTTAGCGGTGCCTTGTTGGCAAAAATAGCGCAAATCGAGAATTAGCTTTTGTCCTATCTGTTGTTCAAGAGACAGTGTGGGTTTAGCAAAAGAAGATTGTAATGGCATTAAGCACCCAGATAAAAAAACAATAGTTGATACAACGTACTTATTTAGCAAAATACTCTCCAAAGCTAAATAAAATAGATAAGTACACGCAGCTTATCTACTTTTAGGCGCAACTGCAAAGCGACTGTAGCGATTAAGGCAGGGGGCATATTAAAACAGTATATTTAATGGTTTAATGTTCAGCATGGAGTTATAATTGAACGCTTTGCGTACACTTTTGTGTGTAGTTATGAATTGGTTTTGGAAGAGTTTTGTTTAAAAAATTATTACCGGCTTTAAATTTAAGGCTGCTTATTTTGCTGCTCGCTTTTTCTGCAGCAACAAGCACACTAATAGGTAGCTTTTACTCTACTTATCAAGTTCAAAAAGAGCAGCTTACCGCTTTTACGCTTAAAAGTAATTTGGCCTATGCACAAAAGCTAGCTTCTACAACTGATAACTTTTTAGAATCAGCCCTTCAGCAGCTTGCTTACTCCGCTAAAGTGATTGAGCAAGCTACAGATGATATAAAGCAGCTAAATAACGAAGCGATTAGATTAAACCATCAAACAAATAGCTTTAATTCTGTGGTTATTAATATTGATGGAATAATAGCGGCAACATCACCACGCTTTGAAAAAATTATAGGCAAACCTATTAATTCACCTGGCGCATTAGAAGCATTAAAAGAAAAACGCCCATTAGTAAGCCACCCTTATATGTCGGCGGCGGGGAATTTAATTGTTTTTATATCGCATCCACTTTTTGACTCACAAGGGAATTATTTAGGCTACATTGGTGGCTCCTTATATTTAAAAGAAAAAAACATTCTTAATGCGCTACTTGAGCAGCACTACTATGAAGGCGGCTCTTATCTTTATGTTGTGAGTTCAGATAAGCGAATTCTTTATCACCCAGAACCGAATAGGATTGGCTCAGTTGTTACTAACAATGCAGTTATAGATGCCGTGCTAAGTGGCGAAAAAGGAGTGTTGCAGGTCACCAATAGCAAAAATAAACCTATGCTTGCAGGGTATGCCCCCGTTACATTGTCTGGCTGGGGGATAGTGGCGCAGAGACCTTTAAAGTCGACCTTATCTTCGTTAGATACATTAACTGTTGAAGTGATTAAAAGAACAATTCCCATGGCGTTAGTTACATTTATTTTTATTGGATTATTTGCTCACTTTATTGCAAGACCACTAAAGCGATTAGCGGATAACGCAAATACACTTGATACACCTAAAAGTTTAGAAAAACTTAAAAATGTAAAGTCGTGGTATTTTGAAAGTCATCAACTTAAAACGGCAATGTTAAAAGGGGTGTCGTTATTGCAAAGTCAGATAGGGCAGCTGCGCCATGATGCGCAAACAGACCCTTTAACGGGGGCACATAATCGACGAAGTTTAGATAGTATTGTTGACTGCTTAATAGGTGAGCAAACGCCATTTGCCATATTAGAAATAGATATTGATTTTTTTAAGCGCGTAAACGATACTTTTGGCCACGATATTGGTGATGAAGTATTAAAGTCGCTAACTAATATTATTAAAAGTTTATGTCGTAAAGGCGATATTGTAGCGCGCACCGGTGGCGAGGAGTTTATTCTTATTTTGCCTAATGAGGATAGCAAAAGCGCGTTTCATATTGCACAAAGACTAAGAAATACGGTTGCCGATACACAAATGCAAACAGCGGGTTTTATAACGGTGTCTATTGGGATTGCTACGTGGCCGCATCATAGTGAAGATATAGAGCAAGTATATAAAAGTGCCGATAAAGCACTGTATTATGCTAAAAACCATGGCCGTAACCGTTGCTGTATTGCTGATTAATTAAGGAGTTGGGCTTAAATAAGTATTAATTTAAGTGTTTGGTTTTATAATTTTAAAGCAAGTATTTATGGGCTTAAAATTATAAAGGCTTGACATATATAGTTAACTCTATATAGTGGGCCGCAGCTAGAAAGAAAGCATGATAGTTTATAAATCTTTATTTCGTTGTTGTATAAGTAATACTTGTAGTACCGTCCTGAAGTTTTTAAGTACCATCTCATTTTTTGCTACACCCGCTCTTATGAGCATATTTTTTATTTTTATATCAGGATATTACAATGTCTAACATCGTATCAGGTACAGTTAAGTGGTTCAACGAGTCTAAAGGTTTTGGTTTCATCGAGCAAGAAAACGGCCCAGATGTTTTCGCACATTTCTCAGCAATCAAAAGCGAAGGTTTCAAAACTTTAGCTGAAGGCCAACGTGTAGAGTTCACTCTTTCACAAGGTCAAAAAGGTCCTCAAGCGGATAACATCACTCCGTTATAATTTTTACTTTTAAAGTAAAAATAAAAAAAAGCGCTTAAGGCGCTTTTTTTATGTCTAAAATTTGACTGTCCTACCTAAACACCTATTCTTTTATAACGATTTATTATGTTTTACGGTGTTATTATTTTTAAAGGCTTATTCTCACTTCTTTTTATATTTTGCGTACAACCTGTATTGGCAAATAACTTTAAGCTAACCATATATACTGATCATTTTGCACCGTATAACTTTTTAAACGATAAAGGCGATTTGACGGGTGTAAACTTTGATATCGTAAATACGTTATGCATTGACGCAAATGTAGAGTGCACATTTAAAGTACAGCCCTTTGCGCGTGCTATGAAGTCTGTGTCTTTAGATCCCCACTCTGCAATCTTTTCTGTAGCTAAACATGAAAACCGGGTAAGTGTATTCAATTGGCTTGGGCCATTAGTTTCGGGAGAAACTTACTTTTATAAGTTGGCCACTAATAATAAAGTACAGGGCGCTAGTTTGAGTGAGCTTAAAAGTTATACTTTAGGTATTGTTAGAGGAGATATATACGGCACGCTTGCTGAAAAGGCAGGCTTTGAGCGCGACAAAAACCTCTTAATAGTGGCTCATGAACAAGAGTACATTGAGTTATTTATAAAAAGCAGGTTAGATTTAATAATGGGGTCGGAGCAAGTCGTTAACAACCAACTTAAGGCATATGGTTTATCGCTAAACAATGTTGAACAACTGTATGAGCTGCCTGTACCGCCCTCACTAAGAGATAACTATTTAGCGTTTAATAAACAGGTGCCTTTAGAGATTACTAAGCGCTTTGAAATTGCTTATAACAAGCTTGTACAGGAACACGGGCTGGCGCGTTTTATGAGTCCCTATGAAAACTAACTGAGCTAAACAGGTCTAATTTTTATAGGGTAGGGGCGTTGTTTTTACAACTTCAAAATAGGCTTTGTTAAGTGCTTTAACGTATTTTAGCTCAGTATTTATATTGGCCGCTAAATACGCATCAATGGTTAATTCATCAACTTTATAAAGAAAGCTCAAATGGTTTTTGTTATAGCCTAAGTACTCTACCATTTTAACCATGAAATTTTCATCATCTACAATTAAGTCGACTTTATTTGCTAACAATAGCGCATATGATTTTTTTATGTCAGACGTGAGCACCACCTCAAAGCCTATTTTTGCTAATGTGTCAGTTGCAAAATCGTTGCGCTGCATTGCAATTTTATATTTTTTTGCATCATCAGTTGTTGAAATGTTTATGTCTGAGCGGCTACTTAAGCTAATAAACCCAAGTTCGAAATGGCCAATGGGGCCACCAATCCAGTGAAAATTAGCTTCTCGTTCTGGGGTTCTGGCAAGGCTGTATATAAACGTGTTATTAACGGTTGTTGCTACTTTATACGCACGCGCCCATGGGTACATATGAATGTCGGGCGATAAGTTAGCAGCTCTAAAAACATCACGTATAAACGCAGTACCAGAGCCAGAGACCTCTCCATTAACTAGGGTTTGATGCGGTGGTGAAAGCTCTGTAACGACTAGAATTTGCTTAGATGAGGCAAAGCTAAAAAAAGAAAAAAACAGCAATAAAGATATAATTACACGCATTAATTAAGTTCATCTCATAGTGTTTAATAACGAATGTTACGCTCAGCTAGCCATCAAATATAAAAACATGAAAATATTTATATTTTTGTTAGTTCTGTGGCTAATAGCTTAAAAGCAAAACTCTCGCCATTGTTGTGCAAAAGAAGCGGCAGCGTTACAGCAAAAAATTATTATTAAGTGTGGTCTAAGATTGTAAATTTACCAATAATTAAAGGGTTTTATAAGGAAAACTTTATTTATTACGGGTATTTGGATAAACAATTAGTTGAGAGAAGTAGATAGGCTTGAGCTTATATAACCAAAGTAAGTTTTAAAAGCCCTAAAACGATAAAAGGGCCTTGCGGCCCTTGGTGAAGTATCGTTCAAGTCAGATAGTGCTTTAACCCCTTAAAGTACTATCTTCTTGTTTTGCAACACCGGTGTTCATCTCAATAAGTTTCTAAGCTAGCGAGAGGAAAAACCCAGCAATTGCTGCGCTCATAAGGTTAGCCATAGATCCTGCTAACACTGCTCTGAGCCCTAAGCGTGCGATATCCTTTCGCCGACTAGGCGCCATACCGCCTAATCCACCTAGTAAAATTGCTATCGACGATAGATTAGCAAACCCACATAACGCAAATGTTACAATTGCTTGTGTGTGCGCACTTAACGTATCGCGATAATTTATAAAGTCTAAGTAAGCAACAAACTCATTTACTACTAACTTTTGACCAATAAAACTACCAGCTATGATTGCTTCATCCCACGGTACACCGAGTAACCATGCAACAGGTGCAAATACATAACCTAAAATTTCTTGTAGCGTTAAATTAGGGTAATCAAACCAACCACCAATTCCGCCTAATAAACCATTTAATAATGCAATTAAAGCCACGAAAGCGAGTAGCATTGCGCCCACATTTAGCGCTAAATGCATACCGTTAGCTGCGCCAGATGCTGCTGCATCTATTACATTAACTGGTTTGTCTTCGTCGTTGTCTAAATCTGCAAGTGTATCTTTAGGTGTTTCTGTTTCTGGCACAATCATTTTTGCCATCAAAAACCCGCCAGGAGCGGCCATAAAGCTTGCTGCAATTAAATACTTAAGTTCTACACCAATAATTACGTAACCAGCCATTACAGAGCCTGCTACAGTGGCTAAGCCACCTACCATTACTGCAAACAATTCTGACTTGGTCATAGTTGCAATAAATGGCTTAACAATTAAGGGTGCTTCAGTTTGGCCAACAAAAATGTTTGCCGTTGCTGAAAGCGATTCTGTACGAGAGGTTTTTAACAGTTTTTGTAAACCACCGCCCAAAATCTTAATTATCCAATCCATTATGCCAATGTGATAAAGCACGGCAACCAGTGCCGAGAAAAACACAATGACAGGTAAAACCTGGATAGCAAAAATAAAACCTAATGTATCTTGCGAGGCTAGTGGGCCAAATAAAAACCCAATCCCGTCATTTGCAAAGCTAATCACCGATGATACGGCACTAGACATACTTGCTAACACATTTTTTCCGGCTTCAAAAAACAGTACAAACCCACCAATAACCACTTGCATAATAAATGCGATAGCAACGGTGCGTAAGTTTATTGCTTTGCGATTAGTCGATGCCGCAAAAGCAATACTTAGTAGTACAAACATGCCTACTAAGCTCATAAATGTTGTCATACAGATGTTTCCCGTTATTATTCTTGTAGTAAATACTTAATTTTACTTTTAATAATATCAATCGCAACACGGTTCATTCCGCCTCGAGTCACAACTAAATCAGCGTTATGCTTTGAAGGCTCAATAAATTGATAAAACATCGGTCTAACAGTCGCTTGATATTGCTCAACAACAGATTGTAATGTTCTGCCTCTTTTTTCCATGTCTCGTTGCATACGACGCATTAAGCAAATATCAAGGGGTGTATCTATAAACACCTTAATATCAAATTCTTTATTAAGTGCTTTATCACTTAATAATAAAATACCTTCTACTATTAAAATTTTTGCTGCAGCAACGCGACGAGTTTCATCGCTTCGTGTGTGTTGTGCATAATCATAAGTAGGTACTTCGACAGAGTTACCACTACGAAGTTGAGTTAAATGTTCAAGCATTAACTCATGTTCAAATGCATCCGGATGGTCGTAGTTCGTTTGCGTACGGTGTTCCATAGGCAAATGCGACTGATCCTTGTAATAAGCATCTTCTTCAATAATGGCGATAGCGCCTGGTTCAAGCTCATTAACCAACTCATTATAAATAGTTTGGCTAAAAAGAGATTTGCCCGACGCCGACGCGCCAGCAATAGCTATAATAGTTCGTGTCACTAAAGTTCTCACCCACACAGATAGGAAATGTTGTTTGGTTGATCACAATAGCAAAAAAGACACGATTAATCTCTTTTGCTTTGCTTAAGAACTCAAATTTATAATGTTTAGCTTTTATGAAACAGGACTTATGTCCTGTACGGAAAATTCGATCAGCAGATAAAGTAACCACCTAGAAGCAAAGTGAGGTTAACATGGCAAGAGCAATCATCTTAATGGCAGATAGCCTAGGTATAGGCGCAGCACCCGATGCAGATAAATTTGGGGATGTTGGAGCTAATACACTCGCCCACTTATTAAAAGCATATCACGATGAAACAGGTAATGCGTTGTCACTTCCTAATTTATCTAAATTAGGTTTAATAGACGCTTGCGAAGCCGCTGGCGGTGAAACATGTTTAGTTTCTGAACGTCAAGCATCTCAAGGTGCATGGGGTTATGCTAAAGAGCTTTCGAGCGGTAAAGATACGCCATCTGGCCACTGGGAAATGGCAGGCGTACCTGTGTTATTCGATTGGGGTTATTTCCCTAAAACACAGCCGAGTTTTCCTCAAGAATTTGTAGATGAATTTATAACTCGTACTGGTATTCCTGGGATTTTAGGCAATTGCCATGCATCAGGTACCACTATTTTAGAGCAACTTGGTGAAGAACACGTAAAATCAGGTAAGCCAATTTGTTATACCTCTGCAGATAGCGTATTTCAAATTGCTGCTCACGAAGAGTCATTTGGCTTAGAGCGACTTTACGAAATTTGTGAAATTGCCCGCGAATTACTTGATAAACTGAATATTGGTCGCGTAATCGCAAGACCATTTTTAGGCACAAGCAATGCAGACTTTGCACGTACGGGTAACCGCCGTGATTATTCTGTACTACCGCCAGCACCTACATTATTAGATGTGCTATCAAAACATGGCGGTGAAGTAATAAGCATTGGTAAAATTGCCGATATTTATGCGCATCAAGGTATTACGCAAAAGCATAAAGCCCCAGGGCTTATGAACCTGCTTGAAAAAAGCAGCGAAGTACTAGCAAGTGCGCCAGATAACAGCTTAATTTTTACAAACTTAGTCGATTTTGACGAAAAATTTGGCCATCGCCGTAATCCGGTAGGGTATGCAAAAGCATTAAAAGAATTTGACGATTATTTACCTACTATACTAAACCAATTAAATGCAGATGATGTATTAATGATCACTGCAGATCATGGCTGTGACCCAACTTTTCCAGGTTCTGAGCACACCCGTGAATACGTACCAGTTATAGCTTATCAACCGGGCATGCAAAATACCCCGCTTGGCGAGCGCAATAGCTTTGCAGATATCGGTCAAACCCTAGCCCAGTGGTTTAACTTACCTGCACTTGAATACGGTGACGGCTTTATAAATAAGCTAAACGCGCCTAAATAAAAAGGAAAACAATTAATGAGTACTCCGCATATTAGTGCAAACGTTGGTGACTTCGCCGAAACAGTATTAATGCCAGGCGATCCGCTTCGTGCACAATACATTGCTGAAAACTTTTTAGATGACGCAGTACAAGTAACTGGCGTACGTAATATGTACGGCTTTACTGGCACGTATAAAGGCAAGCCTGTAAGTATTATGGGTTCGGGCATGGGCATACCTTCTATGTCTATTTATGCGCGTGAGTTAATTGTTAGCTTTGGCGTTAAAAATATTATTCGTATTGGTACCTGTGGTGGTATTGGTACTGACATTAAAATTCGTGACGTAATCTTTGCACAAGGTGCTAGCACAGATTCAAACGTAAACCGTGCACGTGTACGTGGTTATGACTTTTCTGCTATTGCTAATTTTGACCTACTTTTAAACGGCGTAAATGCTGCTAAAGAATTAGGTATTAAAGCAAAAGTGGGTAACGTATTTACAACAGATACTTTTTACCAAGCAGATGACACATTCTACAAAGACTTAGACAAACTAGGTGTACTAGCGGTAGATATGGAAACTGCTGGTTTATATGGCGTTGCCGCTGAATACGGTGCCAATGCAATGGCATTATTCACTGTGAGCGATCACGTGATCACTGGCGAAGCAACACCAGCCGATGAGCGTCAAAGCACGTTTAACGAAATGGTTAAAATTGCATTAGAGTCTATCTAAGCAATAACAGTTCCTTGGTAACGTATTCACTTATTTTGGAGACACGCCCAAAGTGAAGTGAGACTAAACCCCCAAAGCCGCATTTTATGCGGCTTTTTTTATGCTTTACAAAAATGTAAAAACTACCTAAAAACCCTAAAATTTGTTATGTTGCAGCATTAACAGCGTTATATGTTCATATTAGGAAAGTTATGAAATCGTTATCTATTATTTTTGCCACGCTTATTACCACTGCAGCTCTTATTAGCTATGCAGCAGAGCAAACTCAAGACACTGAAGCTGAGCAAAAATCTGCGGAGCAGACAAATTCAGAGAAGGCCGCTGAATCTACTAAAACTAAAAACGATACGAATACACAAGCAAGTGACGAAAAACTCAATACGCTCGAATACAAAGAGCCTGAGCTTAAAAAGCCAATAATAGATACCACCAAACCAGACGATTCAAAAGTATTGGGTAACGAAACACCCAAACCAGTAGAAAAACCAAAAAATAAAGTAGAAAAAGCCGCCGCTGTCGCAGAAGCCGAAAAAGCAGTTACGCAAGCAAAAGAAGCACTAACCGCAAAGCAGCAAGCTAAGGCTAAGCAATCTCGCGAATCTTTAGCTGTAGTTGAGCAATTAGTAGAAGCATATAATGCACGTAATATTGAGCAATTTCTGCGTATGTATGATGAAGATGTAGAGTTTTATATTTTCCCTAATGAGCTATTATTTAAAGGAAAAGAAAAACTAATCGCCCGTTACGGATTAATGTTTAAAAAGTTAAAGTGTATTAATAGCTCGCCTATAAAGCGCATAGTACACGGAGACATAGTAATAGATCATGAACTGTCAGAAACCTGCTCAACAGATGAAAACGTGGTTGATAAACGCTCAGAGCTTGTTTCGAGTTACCAAATAAAAGATGGAAAAATAATCCGCGTGTTATTTTTCAGATAATAAGAAAGGCATACTATGCAATTACCTGACGACAAAAAAATTCGCTTAATGTACCGTGTTGAACCTGGGTGCTTAGGCCCGCAAGGCGCAGATCACATAGAAGACTTTTGTCGTTACGCTAATAAGCATATTAAATCGCCTTATTACGGCCAATTTTTGTTTTTACCACGCTTTGATAAACAAAAAGACGAGCGCCAATACAGTGTTAAAAGCCGTAACCTTTCACGTGTGCAGGCCAAAGCGTATTTAAATCATTTTGAAATAGATATAGATACCTTCGAAGAGCAACTCGACGAACTCCTCACCAAAGCCATCGATTTATACTTTAAACGCTAAGATTGTATGCGTTGAGCTTGCTCATGTTAGAAGCGGAGCTTCTCATGGTTTTAGCAAAGGCGTTTAATCCCGAGGTAAAAGCGCTGCTTTTAAACGCCAGCAAGCTGCGCGTCTACAAGGCAGGGTTTAGCTCCTGCGTTAATGTTAAGATTGTAGACGTTGAGCTTGCTCACGTTAGAAGCGCAGCTTCTCATTGTTTTAGTAAAAAAGGTGTTTAATCCTGAGCTAAAAGCGCTGCTTTTAAACGCCAGCAAGCTGCGAGTTTACAGGGTAAGGTTTAGCTCCGGCTCTAATGCTAGATTGTAGACGTTGAGCTTGCTCACGTTAGAAGCGTAGCTTCTCATGGTTTTAGTAAAGGCGCTTAATCCTGAGGTAAAAGCGCAGCTTTTAAACGCCAGCAAGCTGTGCGTCTACAAGGCAGGGTTTAGCTCTTGCGCTAATGTTAAGATTGTAGACGTTGAGCTTGCTCACGTTAGAAGCGCAGCTTCTCATGGTTTTAGCTAAGGTGTTTAAGCTTAAGCCCGAGGTAAAAGTGTTGCTTTTAAACGCCAGCAAGCTGTGCGTCTACAAGGTAAGGTTTAGCTCCGGCGCTAATGTTAGATTGTTGACGTTGAGCTTGCTCACGTTAGAAGCGTAGCTTCTCATGATTTTAGTAAAGGCGCTTAATCCCGAGTTAAAAGCGCTGCTTTTAAACGTCAGTAGCTGCGCCGAAAGAGTAAATTAAAATTAACTACCCGCTACTATGGTATTAAAGCTATCGTTATCGTGAAGGCTGGCAAAGGCGCTTTCGTGTAATAACTCATTACGTAAGTTTGGCGAGTAATCTAGCGCCATTTTAATATCGGCTAGGGCATCGGCATGTTTATATGTAAGTGCGTAGGCACAGGCACGTTGCCAGTAGGCATAACCATAGTCGCTATCTATATCAATAGCCTGATTACAAAGCTCAATGGCTTTTGCCGTTTCGTTAAGTTCTAACAATGCATCGGCTTTATAGGCAATGGCTTCTACATCTTCTGGTTTGCGTTTTAAAATTTCGTCAAATATTTCAATTTTATTTGCAAAATCACTTTCGAGATTTGCACGCATCCATAACGAGTGCACTTCGTTGGTAACCGATATACGTTCTTGGTTACTGAGAATTTCTTCTGAGCGTACGCGTAGTTTTTCTTCAAGTACTTTTAAGCGGTCTTCGTATTCGTCAGTGATCACACTTACGCGGGTATTTACTATGTCTTCTACTTTATTTTTAACATCGCGTAAAGAGTTCCAGCCAACTAAAACCAAAATAGAGGCGGTGGCGGTAATAATAAAAAACACATTGTTAATTGTGTCGGTTGTGTAAATTAGCGCACGGTCAGCTGTATCTAGCTGGGCATGTGTTACTTGTTTAGTAACATCTTCACGAAGTTGTTGCTGGTCTTGGCGAACTGCTTTTAGTTCATCAAGAATATAACGCTCTAAAAGTGGTTTATACATGGGCTCTTTTAGTTGCTCTAGAGCTTGTTGTTGCTCGTTTTCAGAGGGAGCTACAGAGTCTTGTGCAGTTGCGGTATTTATAAGCGCAAAAAAACAAACAAAAAGAATAGATAAGTAAAAACGCATTGATACGCCTAGTTAATTATTAGTGACTAATTACACTTTAACATGACGTGCTTATTGGCACTAGAGGGCGTTTAGTTTGATAAATTAAGCGCAAAAAAAACCAGCCCAATGTGGGCTGGCAAAACTGCTTAAAACAACAATAAATTGTCGCAGGGAAATAACAGGAGTGAGTGGTCATAATAATCAAGTTAATCTGAACATTTACTTAATTATTCAAAATAGATTTCAAGAAGTTATAAAGTAAAGGCGCATTGGGCTTAGTAATGCACCTTTATAAACAACTTTAATTTCATGGTGAAGGGGGGTATTCCACTGTGCGCTTAGTTAAAAGCCACTTTCAAACCCTTCACATACCATTACGCGTTATTTAATTAATCCGATCACATAAGTAATAAAAGTTTAAACTCTATTAATTAAATCAATGGCTTCAATCGGTTTTATTATGGTTTATACACTGGCGGATCAGCTATTTGGGGTCTATATTGTTTAAGCATTAAACAAAGCTTATCAGCCTCAGCGTGTAACGTTAAATGCAAGCTCAGGGGCATGTGTAAAATAGTAAAAATCTTCATTTAAAGTAAGGAGCTGAAAATGAGCAGCACTAAATCGGGTCAATGTCCCGTAATGCACGGCAGTAACTCTGTGATTTCTAAAGTAAACACAGATTGGTGGCCAAATACTCTAAATCTAGACATTCTTCATCAACACGATACTAAGTCAAATCCCTACGGTACAGATTTCAACTATGCAGAGGCATTTAAATCTCTTGATTTAGACGCAGTAAAAGCCGACCTAAAAACATTTATGACCGACAGCCAAGATTGGTGGCCAGCCGATTGGGGGCATTACGGTGGCTTAATGATTCGTATGGCATGGCACTCAGCCGGCACATACCGTTTATCTGACGGACGTGGTGGCGCAAGTACGGGTAACCAGCGTTTTTCACCTTTAAATTCATGGCCAGATAACGCAAGCTTAGATAAAGCACGCAGACTTTTATGGCCACTTAAGAAAAAATACGGTAACAAATTATCGTGGGCCGATTTATTCATTTTAGCTGGTAACATGGCTTATGAATCAATGGGTTTAAAAATTTATGGATTTGCCGGTGGTCGTGAAGACATTTGGCATCCAGAAAAAGACATATACTGGGGCGCAGAAAAAGAATGGCTAGCGCCAAGTGATGAGCGTTACGACAACGTAGAAAAACCAGACACCATGGAAAACCCATTAGCAGCAGTACAAATGGGCTTAATTTATGTAAACCCAGAGGGTGTGAATGGTATACCCGATCCACAAAAAACGGCTGAGCACGTACGTGAAACTTTTGCGCGCATGGCAATGGATGACGAAGAAACCGCTGCACTAACCGTAGGTGGCCATACAGTAGGTAAAACCCATGGTAATGGTAAAGCAGAGCACTTAGGCCCAGAACCAGAAGCCGCCGATGTGCACGAACAAGGCCTTGGTTGGAATAGCACCAAAGAAGGCGGGTTTGGCCGTCATACAGTAACTTCTGGCCTTGAAGGCGCTTGGACAACTCACCCAACTAAGTGGGATAACGGCTACTGCCATTTACTACTAAACTACGAGTGGGAGCTAACTAAAAGCCCTGCGGGCGCTCATCAGTGGGAACCTGTAAATATTAAAGAAGAAGACAAACCAGTAGATGTAGAAGATCCATCAATTCGTTTAAACCCAATGATGACTGATGCCGATATGGCCATGAAAGTGGACCCAATCTACCGCAAAATTATTGAACGTTTTAACAACGATTTTGAATACTTTTCGGATGTGTTTGCACGTGCATGGTTTAAGCTAACTCACCGCGATTTAGGTCCTAAAGCATGTTACTTAGGTAAAGATGTACCAAGCGAAGACCTAATTTGGCAAGATCCAATTCCAGCAGTTGATTACACCTTGTCAGATGACGAAATCACAAGCTTAAAAGCACAGCTACTTGATTGTGACGTAAGCGCGAGTGATTTAATTAATACCGCGTGGGATAGCGCACGTACTTACAGAGGCTCTGATCGCCGTGGCGGCGCAAATGGCGCACGTATTCGTTTAGCACCACAAAAAGATTGGCAAGGTAACGAACCAGAGCGCTTAGCAAGTGTACTTACTGCCCTTGAAAAAGTTCAAGCTGGTTTGGCTAAACCAGTCAGTATTGCTGACTTAATTGTATTAGGTGGTACAGCGGCTGTTGAGCAAGCGGCAAAGCAAGCCGGTGTTAATGTAACCGTGCCATTTGCACCAGGGCGAGGTGACGCAACAGATGAAATGACTGATGCAGAATCGTTTGAACCGCTAGAGCCAGTACATGATGGTTTTAGAAATTACCTTAAGAACGACTTTAGTGTATCGGCAGAAGAGTTATTGTTAGAGCGCAGCCAACTACTGGGCTTAACAGCACCAGAAATGACCGCGCTTATGGGTGGTATGCGTGTACTTGGTACAAACTACGCAGGCACTAAACATGGTGTGTTTACCGACAATGTAGGAACACTTTCAACAGACTTTTTTGTAAACCTAACCGACATGGCAAACAACTGGAAGCCATTAGAGCCAGGTATTTACAATATAGTTGAGCGCAAAACCGGTACTATTAAATGGACTGCTACACGAGTTGATTTAGTGTTTGGTTCAAACTCTATTTTACGTGCACTAAGCGAGTTTTACGCACAAGACGATAATAAAGAGCGTTTTGTACATGACTTTGTGAATGCATGGGTTAAAGTAATGAACGCAGATAGGTTCGATCTTAAATAAATATAACTTATAAGTGTATATAAAAGGGGAAGTGTAATAGCTTCCCCTTTTTTATAAACGCAATAAATTCCCTCACAATACATTTTTGTGCTTTTAACAATAAAGCTACAAGCCCCCTTCATATATTTGAAAAATTCTTTTTAGTTTTTATTTTATTAACCCTAGGGCGTGTTGATCTTTGTTGAAAAAGTAAACGGCATAGCAACAAGGTATAATTGGTTTCGCCAAAAATCAAACATACCACCGAGAACGGATGTTGCTATGCCAAGAACAATGTTAACAGATAAACGCTGGTTAAAGCTCAAAGAATTAATGCTCAATAGTGGTCGAGTTTATAATAAATTTGACCACCGAATGACGCTAGAAGGTATTTTGTATCGAATGCGCACAGGAATTCCTTGGCGAGATTTACCACCACACTTTGGGCTTTGGAGTACTGTGTTTAGGCGCTTTAACTTATGGTCTAAGAAAGGCATTTTAAATACTATTTTTAAACATTTAGCCCTCATCACTGATTCTGAATGGCTATTCATTGATGGCAGTATTGTGCGAGCACATCAACATAGTAGTGGTGCAAAGAGCGACAAAGATGAGTCGATAGGTAAAAGTCGGGGTGGCTTTTCAACTAAGATTCATCTGGCCGTTGATAGCTATGGATACCCAGTACACTTTGAATTAACAGGTGGTCAGCGAAATGACTTTGTTATGGCAGAAAGCCTAATAAAACATTCGCCTAAAAGTGACTATGTGATTGCTGATAAGGGCTACGATAGCCAATCAATTCGTGACTATGTAACTGAGCATGGAAGTGAGCCACTAATCCCTCGGCGTAAAGATAACACCAAGAAAAACAATGATATGGATTGGGATCTATACAAGTATCGACACTTAGTTGAAAATGCGTTTGCACGAATAAAGCACTTCAGAGCAGTATCAACTCGGTACGATAAATTAGAAAGGAACTATGCATCAATGGTTTCATTAGCATTCGCTATTATGTGGTTATCGATGCATACCTGACTAAAATACAAACAAAGATCAACAACCCCTAGGGCGTGTTGAACTTTGCGGATTGAAATTTGTTCAATCTAGGGGCGATTAAATCGCGGCGCGAGGTTTGTAACCTAGTGGGCTAAGTAAAAACCGAGTAACAAAGAGTTTATTGCCCCTAGGCAGAACCCGGAGGGCAGCGCATGTTTGGCATTTATGCTGCGTTATCGCCTATTTATGGGGAGTAACCACACTTCATAGGCTCTGTCTTGCCTAAAAGCCAAACATACTGCTGCAAATTCAGCAATCAAAGATCAACACGCCCTAGTAATAAAGGGTATTTAGCTAGCGCGTGTTCATTAAAATAAAGTTATCTTTAATCGCTTACAGCTATGAAAATTTTACGTTAACAAAATTGTTCTTTATATCGTCATAACCTAGTATTAAAGATTGACACAGTACACATAAATAAAACACAATATTAACATTGGCTGTGAGGTAAAGCTTTTATGTGTTAATAGCGTTTTATTTTACAGCACAGTGCACCTTTAGTTAGGTCTATCAAGAAGGAGGAAAACATAATGAACAAATTACTGTTAGTTTGCACACTATTAGTTGCAGCTTTGTACATGTTTAAAAATGATTTAACCGCCTTTGCGCAAAGCAGTTTTGCTGATTTTAGCGCCGATAACGATTTTGTAGAAATTCACTCCCCAGCAGTTGTAGATATACAAGCTAGCCCAGAGCAAATAATGGCTGTGAGTGACAGTGGTATAACGCTTACTGAGCAAATTGTAATAACACCTCAAGAAGTAGGGGCGTATTCAGAACTAAGGTCGCAAGGTGTTGCGAATGGGCTGGCAAGCCCTGTTTTAAAACATTCGGAACAAACCGTTTTAAATACGGTACAAAGCAGCTTTGCTGAAAAATCATTATTTTTATATAGTTTTGAATGCAAAAAAAACGACTGTAACGCAGGAATTGTGGCAACAGATGGACAGCCAAAGCATGAAGACATTGCGGGTGTGTTAGCGCACTTATCATCTGCTGAAGAGTTTGCTAATCACTCGGTACAGTTAGCTGGCGTTGCAGTTAATAATGATGGAATTTTACAGTACGACCTTAATATAAAAAATAACTTGCCTGAATAAACTAAAGCGCTCATGTCAGATATTAAAAAAGCGGCTTGTTAGCCGCTTTTTTGGTTTAGTCTTTTGTTTGCATATTTTTAGCGCGCTGCTCTGCATCTATTAAAGCTTGTGATTTAGGGGCTTTCTTTTTTTGCTCTATAGTCGGCTTTTTATCTGAGTTGGGATCCCAGCTTTCATCGAGCGATAGGTTTGCAAAAGGGTTGTCGGACTTTGCTTCAGGCTCTTTAGCCTCATCAGTTTTGTGCTCATCTAAAGCGTGAGTACTTTGTTGGTTATTACTATTTGATGGTTTAATTTGTGAAGGCTTTTTATCAGCCCTTAAAGGAGCATCAGGATTATAAGTTCGTATTTCTGGCTCTTTAAAGCCATGCTCAGCATTAATAGTTACTTGCTCTAAGTCACTATCTTTAGGAGCTGTATCTATTTGTGTGTGTACATTAGTATCATCAACTGGGTTGCTTGGTAATTCGGTTTCTTTTAACAATACTGATTCTTGTTCTGAATTTTTAGCCTTTGGCTGCGCCGTAACATCTGATACTTTATTTTTGCGCTCACGCTTAACTGACGGTGCGTCAGGATCAAACTCTCTAACCTCTGGCTCTGCAAACCCGTTAGCGCTTTGTATGCGTGCCAATGTATTTTTGGCCGCGGCTTCAAATTCAGCTGTGTTAGGCTCTATTATCGGCTTTTTAGACGTTTCTGATTTAGCCACCTCTTCTGTATTGTTTGCTTTTTGTTGTGTATTTAGAAGTTCAGCACTATTTAGCTCAGCGTTTTCTGGTTTAGAGCTTTCAGGTGATTGTACGGCTAAATTTGGCTCAAGGCTATTTGACGGTTCAGGGCTATTAATAGACTCAGGGCTGTTAACATGTTCTGAGCTGGTTTGCTCTTTAATAGCTGGTGCTGAGTCAATATCCTTATTTTGAGCACTGGCTTTTGCCATATTATCAGGTTTGATTTTTGTTTTATTTGGTGTAATTGGGTTAGCCACTTGCTCTAATTTATTTTGTTTAGCGCGGCGCAAACGTATGAGCGCCATGGCGCCAACTAATATTACAATTAGCAATAATAAACTTGGCAATAATAAAGAGCTAGGAGGCTCTACTACAGGTTTAGGAGTAACAATAGGTGTAGGCTTTGGTTTTATTGGTGTAACGGGCTGAACTTGCGCTGGAGAAGGCTCTGATGAAGCTGTTTGTACTTTAGGCTTTTCGCTCACTTCAGGAGTAAGCGTTACGGGCGTAGTATTTTGCTCGTTTAATAGGGTTGAAGTTTCAGGCTCTGTAGCTAACGGCTCGGGTTCATTTACAGTGTTTTGCTCTGTAGGAGCACTTTCAAGCTGCAGGTTTTTTGCATTTTCAGGCAAGGTATTATTAAGCTCATTCGCTTTTTGTTCAGCAGCTTTTATTTGCTCTAACATTTGCTGCTCTTGTTCGGGTGTTAAAGCAACAGGTTGTGGCTCGTTAATAACAGGCTGTGGCTCTACAGGTTTAGGCTGAGCTTGTACTTGCTTGGGTTTGTTACAGTTTCTTTTATAATCGCGGGCTGCATTTCGGTACTTAGCACTGCTTTTATTAAAACTATACTGCTGCATTTCTTGCTTAATTAAAATACACATGGCTTCGTTATAGGCAGCACTTTGGCTGCTATAAAATAAAGCAAAGCAAAAAATAAGTTGAGAGAGTCGAATAATCATAAAACACGGCGCTTAAGTATCAATAGTCTGATTTTAAGCGCAAAATTAAAATATATCTAGGGGCGCGACTTAGTCGATCACCATTAGGCTACGGTACTCATCATAAGCAAATTGGTCTGTCATGCCACTTATGTAATCTTGAATTAGCCTGCAGCGATAATAAAACTCGTAAGCGGCAAAGTGGTCGGGCTCCTCTTGCATGGCATCTATAGCATGTTGGTAACTGTTTAAGTGCTTTTTAGAGAGCTTTTTAACTAATCGCGATTCAATTAATAAACGCGAGTCACCATTGAGCGCTCGTTTAAAGTCATCGCTATTTAGTGCTAACAAAGGCTTATAGCAATCAAGCAGGCCGTTAATTATTCTGTAGCCTTGCAGTTCGAGTTTTTCTACCTCTTTATGAGAAAACACATGTTTTAGTGCAACTTGTTTAAGCGTTTTAGTTACTGCGTGTAGGTGGCTGCTGTCTTCAAGCAGGGCTTGGTTAAAGTCGCCATGGTAAATAGGTTCAATGTGCTCAATAAAGCGTTTAGCGGCGTGGTTAACGAGCGGGTGGAGCAGTGCTACACGCAGGTATATAAAAAATTCACTGTTAAAATTATAGGGCTGTAAGTTTGCTCGCTCTAACGCGTAATCTACCGCTTTATCTACAAAATTAAGATGCTCTGTATCGTCTATGGTTAAGTTTATAAGTGCTTTTTTATACTCACTTTTAAGCTGTTGGCATAATAGCTCGGTGCTTATTATATCTTTTTCTACGGCGTCTTCTATGTCGGCAAGGCAATACGAAATATCGTCGGCGGCTTCCATAATATAACTTGCAGGGTGGCGGCAATACGGCTCTATGGTTAGCTCGGTTTGTAGTGCTTCTACAAAGGCTTTTTCACTGTAGTAGTAACCTACCTTTTTCATTAAGTAATTTTTGTTTTGCGGTATATCTTTTACATCAAGCCCTGCTGGGCGAGTGTATTTTAAAATGCCCGCGCTTTGGCAATAGGTTAAGTTTAGGCTAAGCAAGGAGTGAATAATACGCACGCCTTGCGCGTTACCTTCAAAGTTACATATATCGTGTGCTAAGTGTTTAAAAATAACGCCTATGCCGGTATTTGGCTCTTGGCAACGAGGCGGGGTAACACTATGTAGGTTTTGGCTAAACCAGTTATTTATGGCGGCTTCGCCAAAGTGACCAAACGGCGGGTTGCCTATATCGTGCATTAAGCAAGCCATTTCTACTAGGCTTTCGAGCGGGCGTTCTAGCCCTTTTAAGCCATATTCGGTTTGTTGATCAAAGCTTAAATTGGCAAAAATGCGCTGTACTATAAAACGACCAACTTGTTGAACTTCTAGCGAGTGAGTAAGGCGCGAGCGCACGGCGGCATTGCGTTCTAGCGGAAAAACCTGGGTTTTTTGCTGCAACCGACGAATAGCGGCACTGTTAATTATACGTCCGCGGTCGCTTTCCATTGCCATTTGTAAATTGGCGGTAGTGCGATACATGCGCGCTGGGGTTATTTTTTTACTAAAGTCGATCATTATCTCTCCGTGGTTTCATTGCGCGCAGCGTCATTAATAATTAATAAACTGAGGTTAATCTATCAGTTTGTATCATAAAGTAACAACTTGCTTTAAAATAATTTTTTTAGCAATAAGTGCATTTTTAAGGTTGTAATAATGAAGCAGTGGATTGTAAAGGCAGTGTTGTTTTGCCTTATTTTAGGGACGAATAGCGCGTTTGCTGCTAAAGAGCAAACAGTAGTACTTATATCAATAGATGGCATGCGTTGGGACTACATAGAAAAACACGGCGCATCAAATTTAAAAGCCATGGCGGCAAAAGGTGTACGCGCACAAAAGCTAATGCCTGTATACCCAACTAAAACGTTTCCTAATCACATATCTATTATTACCGGTTTGTTACCTGTTAACCACGGCATTGTTGATAACAACTTTTGTGATAAAGCGCGCAATAACGAGTGTTACAGCATGGGTAAAGGTATGGGCGATAGCACATGGGTCAACGGCATACCACTTTGGAATTTAGCTAAAATGCAGGGGCTAAAATCGGCTACGTATTTTTGGCCTGAGTCGGATGCGCGCTTTAATGGTATGACGCCCGACTATTACTTTCATTACTCAAAATACAGTGAATACCAAGGCCGTGTTGATCAAATAATACAGTGGCTAAGCTTACCTAAAGCACAGCGTCCACGTTTTGTAGCGAGTTATTTTTCGTTGGTTGATAGCATGGGGCATGAGTTTGGGCCCGACGCACCGCAAACTCGCGATGCGGTAAAGCAATTAGACGATTTAATGGGCCAATTACAAGCCCGTTTAAGCAAACTAGAGCAAGAGATTAACCTAGTTATTGTATCCGATCACGGTATGGCGCATGTAAACCCTGAGCAAAGTATTGATGTTTCTACATTGCCAAAAGACGATAACTTTTTAATAAAAAACACGGGCCCACGTTTACTTATTTACGCAAAATCTGAGATTCAAAACGCAGATATAGCAGGTTATAAGGCTCGCTTACAAAAAGCCGCTAATGGGCGTTATATTGTACTTACTGACGAGCAGTTAGCTGGGTATCATTATAATAAAGGTACCCGTTTGGGCGATATTGTTGTGCAAACAACGGCTCCCGCTGTATTTACAAACTCGGGTAAAGCCATGTATTTAGGCACGCATGGCTATGCCTATACTGATGATATGGCGGCAACATTAATTGCAGTAGGCCCTGCCTTTAAACAAGGTCTAAGCCTAGATAAAGTAAGTAATCTCGATATTTACCCGGTACTTGCAAAAGTAATGGGACTTAAACTTTTAAGCAAAGTAGATGGCGACGGTAAAACCTTACTGCCTGCTATAAAACAAAAAATAGTAGTGCATTAATTAGCTGCGCATTATTAGGCTTATAACTTGCTAAATTTTAACGGCTAATAGTGCTGCTAAATCCGTTTTCATCACTTTGCAGGGTAAGCGTAAAGTGGTGGCGATCGCAAATAGCTTTTACAGTGGCAAGGCCTAATCCAAAGCCGTCTTTTTGCCTTGCAAGGTCGCTTCTGTAAAAGCGTTTGGTTAGCTGACTAAGCTGTTGTTTATTTACCCCTTTACCGTTATCGCTAATTTTTATACTGCTTTTAGAAAGTGTTATTGTAATTTTTGCGCCGTTACCGGCATATTTAATGGCATTTTGCAGCAAGTTATAACACGCTTGAAACAGTAAGTTTTTGTCGCCTTCAAAAGTAAGCTCGTGGGTTTTAAGCAGAGTTATTTGCTGCTGGTTTTGATCTGCTGTGGGTTCAAGAATATCTATTATGTCGCTCATTAAAGTAAAGCCATTAACGGGCTCTAACTTTAGCGGAAATTGCCCATGTTCTAAACGTGTTAGCTTTAACATGGCATCAAAGGTATGTAATACGCTTTCTAGCTGCTCTATTGCTATGCCAAGGCTTGGCTGCTTAATGGCTTCGTTTTCTAAATGCAAACGCAAGCGGGTAAGCGGGGTTTTTAAATCGTGCGCTATGTTGTCGGTAATCCCTTGAACTAAAGCAAAGTTTTCTTCAATGCTTTGCAGCATGGTATTGATATGCTTGGCTAAAGTAACAAACTCATCGCCCTTTTGTTTATGCACCACTCGCGCCGATAAATCGCCTTTTTGTACTTGCTCGGCCACATTATTAAAGTAATTTACGCGGCGTAAATGTTGCCTTGCAAAAATATAACCAAACACACAGGTAAAAATTAAGCTGAGCAAACACGCCCATGTGGCAATAGTTTTAAATTCTGTAATTAGGCGGCTTAAGTGCTCTGTAGCAGTGGCAATGACAATTTTACCGTGTTTTGTATACACTATTCCTGTGGTTAATAAGCGTATTTGTGCGCGCTGAGTATCGAGTACCGGAAACTCAACAGTGTTTGGTAGTTTAGGAATATCGTTTGGAAAAAAGCTTAAACCTTGGCTTTGCACATCGTCGTTTTGCCAAAAAATTAAAATATCGCCTTCGTTTCTAAACACATTAAGTTGCTTAAAAAACGAGGCTTTATCAAATTTATTAGCTAGCCCCTCTATGCGCACTTGCTCGGCGTTTAATCGTCTTTCTACTTGGCGTGTTTGCTCACCAAGTAATAACTGATAAATAAGTACAATACATAAAACCAATACCACAGAGGTAATAGTCGCAAAGGCGAGCGTTAAGCGCCAAACCGAGCTTACCCGTGGGTTAAATTGCCACCATAACGAATGCTCACTATTCATTGGCGTGCGCTTTTTGTAAGCGGTAGCCTACACCTCGTATAGTTTCAATGTGAACATGGGCGTTATGTTGTAAAAGCTTTTTACGAAGCCTAGCAATGTGTACATCAATTACGTTGGTGCCTGGGTCAAAATGGTACTCCCACACTGATTCAAACAATAAGGTGCGAGTAACTAATTTACTTTGATGCTCTAACAAAAAGTGTAATAACTTAAACTCTTTAGGCTGCAAGTTTAGTACTTGCCCGTTTACCTGTGCTTTATAGTGGCGATAGTCTAAGGTTACGTTTTCAAGCTCAAGTGTGCTTGTTTGTTGCGTTGACTGCAAAGGGCGTTTTATAAGCTTTTCTACTCTTATTGCAAGCTCTGAAAACGCAAACGGCTTGGTAAGGTAATCATCACCGCCGGCTTTTAAACCAGCGACTCTTTCGTCTACTTTATCAAGTGCTGAAAGTATAAGTACGGGAGTGTTTTTACCGGTAGCTCTAAGTGCAGCAAGCACTTGTAATCCATCAAGTTTGGGCAGCATACGGTCGAGTATTATTATGTCGTGTTCTTCGCAGGTAGCCATAAGCAATGCTTGTTGGCCGTCGGCTGCGGTATCTACGGTGTAGCCTTGTTCATTAAATGCGTTATACAAAAACTCTCTGTTTTGTTGGTCATCCTCGACTAAAAGCAGCTTCATTAATTACCCCAACGCAGCAAAGGTAAGTTTTTACCTGTGGCTAAATCAATGGCTTTTTTGTGCCTGCCTTTTTCTGTAATAAAGGTAGCAACTAGGTAGGTTATGCCAATATCTTGCTCTAATTGCGACTCTAGTAAGTAATATGGTGGCGCTGGGCTTATTGATTTTACAAGTTGATGCATGCGGTAGTTTTTTTGTTTCATTAATTTGGCTGCGGCTACTTCGTCTTCTTCGTCAAGTTCTGGCTGCTCGTATTCTTGTTCAATTACTTTACCTTGCGCGTTAACAATTAACTCAATAAAGCGTTTGTTTTGCTCATCAAATAAGGTTACTTCGTAAATTGTAATGCCTTTTTCAAACTCAAGTTCAAATTCAACAATCACACCTTGGGTGGCATACTTGGTTTCTATATTATTTAAAATACTCTGAGCCGATGGATCCTTAGCTGTATTGAGCTTATCAAATATGGCTGAGTTATTAGCGTGGCAAAATGCGCTAACAAAAAGGGCTGCGCTTAATAAGATATATTTCATAAATAGGCTCTTGTGGCTTGAACGTTATTTTACGCGTAAGTTTATCAAATAAAGGTAAGGCTATGTTTAACTTTAATAGGGCATGTTACCGTAAAAGCTAACATGCCCTTTGCTAAACTAAGTTAAACATAACTTATTGTATTTAATCGCCTAGTGCACAGGCTCTTACTTGGTTTGCGTTAACCCATTGGCATTCAAGCCCTACGTATTGGTCTACAAATTGCGATAGGGTGCTATCTTCGCTTACGTAGCCCCATATTTCAGCTTGGTTATTTTCATTTAATGTAACATTGCCTTTTAAGTCTAGCGTGCTGGTGTTGTCTTCAATTTCAACTTCACTAACAAGAGTTTGCTCGTTATTGTAGGTGCCTTCAAGCTCCAACCATTGCCCGTTTAGCGTTTGTGCAGTTAAGCCATCTTCGTAGCGTGTTTGATTAGTAAGCGTAAAGTTATTGCTATTTATAGTGGCGGTGTTGCCGCTAACCGACACTTGCCCTGAAACCGAAAACGTATAACTCGTTTCAGTAGGTTCTGTGTTACTACTTTCAAATTCAATATTTGTGGCTAACAATTGGTTGTTATTTTGTTGCCACTGAGCGTCTACTTCAACATGTTGGCCGGTAATTAAATTAGTGGCTGTGCCATCTTCAAATTGAGTTTGATCATTAACAGTAACTTGCCATTTTGAGTTGATAGTTATTAGTGTTTCATCGTTATTTACAAAGGTGATGACGCCCTCAAGCTCTGCTTGCGTATCGTCATTAAAATTAAGGTTTTGCTCTGCATCTACCTCTGTTGCAATAACTGTATCTGCATTTAAAGCACCTTCTACCTCTACTAACTGGCCGTTATTTAACGCACCTTCTACCTCAGCTTGTTGGTAGTTAATAAGTAGGTTACCTAAATTAAACGTGCCAGATTGAGTGTTTAAATTACTTATATTTCCTAGTAACTCAAGTTCTTCTTGGGCGTTACTAATTGCTGCTTGATAAGTGACTGTAATGCTATTGGTTGAGTCGCTGTATCCACTTACTTCAAGTAATTCGCCTTCGCCAAGGTTTGTGTTTTGCGCGTTATTTAAAGTAATGCCTGCAATGCTTAGGGTATCGCCATCAATATACACTGGGCCTTTTAATAGTGGGTCGTATTCTATTTCTGTTGCTTGCGTGCCGTTGGTTTCTACTTCAACGTACATACCTACTTTTATGTCTGAAAGACTGGCGTTGTTGCCATCTAGTTCTACCTCGGCAGAGCTTGCAGGCACTGTGTGGCTGTTTATAGTAATTGCACTATTGGTTACATCAGACACTTGGCCAATAATTACGCTTGGAAAATTGCTAACATTTGACACTGCATCTGATTCACTGCTAGATGAGCTGCTGCCACATGCACACAACGCGAGTGAAATGGCAGATAAAGAAATGAGTTTAACAGTACTTTTAATTGGTGAATTATTCATAGCTTACTCCTAGTGATTAATATGGAGTAAGTGTACCTATTACCAAATATTGTAAAGGTGGACGTAACATTAAATTTTGTTAATGTTTGAGGTAAATAAAAAAGAGCGCAAGTGCGCTCTAAAGGGAAATAATTAAAAGTGGCCTTTAAACGGCTCACTTTAGTTACTGCTTGCGTTACTTATTTAAAGTTAGCAATACTTGTTTTTGTGTCGGTAACGGTACGAATGGCATACGCTTGGTTAGTTACGCCAAAGGCTAAACCGTTAACAGTCCAGTTTGGGTTAGAGAAATAATCGTACTGGGTTGCGCTACCAAAGACATGCGGGTAAGCCATAATACTTGCAAACTCGTTTTGCACGCCGTGGCCCATACCATCAACATATACGCCGCCCGATGTATCGCCTTGTTTGCGTGAGTGCGCTAAGCCTTGGTTATGACCAAGCTCGTGTACAAACGTAGATGCACCGCAGTCAATCGCTGTAATAGAGTACATACGGTCGCTCATTGAGCTGTATAAATTACCATTTGTGCCTTGGCCAACCCATGCTAACCCACACGAAATTAAACCATTGCCTGCACTTTGACCAGTGCCCAGTACGGCTACCATATCGGCTTTCCAAGTATTACGTAAACCATCTACGTAGCTACTATTTGTTACCGCATCTAACCAATCTTCAGACGGTGTAATAGCGTAATCACCTAAGTTTTCTGAACCTGCTAAACGCAGTGTAATATCTACTCCATTTTGGCTGTAAACTTGGTTACTAAATGCAATCAACTGGTTTATTTTTGTATTTATATTACTCGTGGCCGCGGCAGATTGGTCGGTATATAAAATACCAATATCAATAGTTACTGCCTGTGCTGCACTTGTTGCTAAAAGTGCGCTGGCAATCGCTGCCGTTGAGATGAGTTTTTTCATTTTTGTATTTCCTTACTTATGTAGTGGTTGGAAGTTTTACTGCTGATTGATTTGGTTGTTATTACTGCATGGTTGGTTGTTCAGTATTTTTAGGTGCAAATATATCTATGGTTTTATCTGTTTTTGGTGAAGGCGCTTCTACTTGGTGCTCAATATGACTTTTATATAAGTCTCGTTTGGCCGCTATCCAGCCGTACTTGCCTTTGCTTTCAAAAACATAGTTTCCGCTAGGTGCAGTAAACTGTCCGTAAATGGCATTGTTGCCTATGGTTAAAACCGTTGTGTGTAATCGTCCATCGGCGCCTACTACTTGGCCAAACAAGCTTTTATCGCCATTACTGGCTTCGCTTAACGAAGTGATTTCGGCACTGTATGTTTCGGCTGTTTGAGGAATAGCTAAATCAAAGCTATCGCCGGTTTTGAGCCCTTTTAATGTATCTAGGTCAAACTCTATATAGGCTTCGTTATTTAAATCGCTAGGCAATACATTTGCATTTTTAAGTACTTCTTTTGCTTTGCTTGATACTTTATTAATTGCATCAAAATCAGTCCCTTGCTCATCAGTTGTACTTATATTAGCTGTTGTTTTAATGGGATCTTTGCTCATATCAATTGGTGCTGGCGCGTGTGTTTTTTTAACAAATTCTGAATTAACAGGCACTATATCTATTGCAACGGGGGCTACTTGTTGCGTTGGTTCTTGGGTATTAAATAACAACTTATATGCAGCAAATATGGTTAATGGAATAGCAATAATTATTATAATAGCGCGTTTCATTTGTTTCTCTTACGGGTTTTTAAGTTAACTAGTTGTTATGTTTTATATCATAAGTGAGATTAGATCAAGTTATCAGGTGTAGTAATAAAGTGCTAATAAGTTGTTTTGTAAATCATTGTAAATAAATAAGTTACCTTTATTAGGTATTTATTTTCACTTTAAAAGATTAGTGCTTATTAGTGTTTTAGCTGGGTGTGGCAGTATTCGATAAAAACTATTTGTTTTTAAATTGGCAATTAATAGGCTCATGCTTGGTTGTAAAAAAACTTTTATAAAAATGAATTTTTTTCACGCCAAGTTGCAATATCGCCAATTGCAAAGCATAAACAGGCAACGTATGTTGTTGCCTTAAAAATCTTAAATTAAGAGGGATTTTATGACGTTTTCGGATCAGTTACTTAACCGAGCAACTGCAGGGTTAGTAGCTGTTGTTATTGGCTTTGCAAGCTCAATTGCGCTTATTTACCAGGTGGTAATTACCTTAGGTGGCACCGCTGATTTAGTGGCTAGCTGGATTTTAATGTTAGGCCTTGTAATAGGTAGCATGTCTATTGTTATGTCGGTTTATTATAAGGTACCGATATTAATTTCTTGGTCGACTACCGGGGCTGCGTTATTGATTACCAGCGCACAGGGTTTTCATTTAGCTGAAGCCATAGGTGCGTTTATGTTTGCGGCGGGGCTGGTATTTTTATCAGGTATAACTGGTTGGTTTGAAAAAATAATGAACCGGATCCCGAGTGAACTGGCCTGCGCCATGCTTGCCGGTGTGTTAGTTACATTTGGCATTGATGTATTTAATTTTATGAATGAGTTGCCATTAGTAATTGGTTTAATGGTATTAATATATTTTATAGGTAAACGTTTTTTTGCGCGTTTTGCGATGCTTAGTGTGTTAATTGCAGGGGTGCTACTTGCTTGGCAAATGGGGCATATAGACACAAGTGCCATTCATTGGAAAATGAGTGAATTTGCTTACATTGCGCCGGTGTTTAACCTACAAGCGTGTATAAGTATTGGCTTACCGCTTTATATCGTCACCATGACCTCACAAAACCTACCTGGCATTGCAGTACTTAAAGCACATAATTACGTCACACCTATCTCTAGTACGCTTAACACAACAGGGTTTATTAATATTATTACGGCACCTTTAGGCGTTTACTCTATAAACTTAGCGGCAATTACTGCTGCAATTTGTATGAGTGATGAAGCAGATAAAAACCCAGATAAACGTTATTGGGCAAGTGTTGCTGCTGGTGCTTTTTATATTGTAATGGCACTTTGTGCGGCAACCCTAGTTGGGTTAGTGGCAAGCTTGCCCCAAGCACTTATTTTAGCGCTGGCAGGCATTGCGCTATTTGGCACGATAGCAAATAGTTTGCAGCAAGCCTTAGGCTCAGCGCAATATACCGAAGCGGCTATAGTGACCTTTTTAGTTACCGCGTCTGATTTAACTATGCTGTCGGTTGGCTCAGCGTTTTGGGGAATTATTGCTGGCGTGTGTACGTTAATGATCACCCGCAAAAATTAAGGGGATTTATACAAACGCTTATAAAACTATATGTTTATAAAGGTGTTTAGGCTGTGTTGGACCTCTTGTGAATACATTGTTTTATTTACGAGCTATTGCCCGTCACGCCAGCAAGCTGTGCGTCTACAGAGTAAATTATTCGGTGATAATTTGGCGGTAGGCGAAGAGCTTGATCACGCGAGATGCGCAGCATCTAATTTCTAAAGTGATGGATCTCACAAAGAGAAGAGAATGAGGAGTAAATGAGAAGTGAAACTTGTAGGCGAAAAGCGTGCACACACAAGATGCTAGTTACTCCTCTAAAGCGAAGCGCCTCTTAACCTCTTTGTGAATAAATTGGCCTTATTAAGAGCTATCGCTCGTCACGCCAGCAAGCTGTGCGTCTACAGGATAATTTCCTCGGTGATAATTTTACTGGTAGGTGTAGAGTGTGCTCACGCGAAATGCGCAGCATCTAATTACTTAAGTGATTTATTTCACAAAGAGAATGAGGAGTAAATGAGAAGAGCCGAAGCTAAATTAGTAGGTAACAGAATCGCTAGTTACTTCTCTAAAGCGAAGCGCCTCTTAACCTCTTTGTGAATAAATTAGCTTTATTTACGAGCTATCGCTCGCCACCCAGCAAACTGTGCGTCTACAGGGTAATTTACTCGATGATAATTTGGCGGTAGGCGTAGGGCTTGCTCATGCGAGGTGCAAAGCATTTAATTACTTAAGTGATTTATTTCACAAAGAGAAGAGAATGAGGAGTAAATGAGAAGTGAAACTTGTAGGCGAAAAGCGTGCTCACACAAGATGCTAGTTACTCCTCTAAAGCGAAGCGCCTCTTAACCTCTCTGTGAATACATTGGTTTTATTTACGAGCTATCGCCCGTCACGCCAGCAAGCTGTGCGTCTACAAGCAACTTCAACCATTGTGTTAATTTTGGCGGTAGGCGTAGAGCTTGCTCACGCGAGATGCAAAGCATCTAATTACCTTTTAATAAATGCCTGTCTTTAAAATTAAAAAGGGGTGTTAAAATTTAACACCCCTTTTTTATGATCAAATCAGCACCTTAGTTTTAAAGCATAGGTTTTAGCACATCATATAGCGCGCTAATGTGATCGTCCCTGTCGTTTAATGCTGCAATATAGCGGTACTTTTCTCCGCCGGCATTTTCAAATATTTCACGATTTTCTTCTTCTAGCTCTTCAAGTGTTTCTAGGCAGTCGGCACTAAAAGCAGGGCTAATAATTGCTACATCGGTAATATTTTCATCAGGAAAAGCCGATAGCGTTGCATCGGTATAAGGCTTTAGCCATTCAGCTTTACCAAAACGGCTTTGAAAAGTACTTATTACTGCATCTTTGTCTAAGCCTAACTTTTCAGATACTAAGCGAGTAGTTTGTAAACATAAGCAGTGGTAAGGGTCGCCTCTGTCTAAAAACAGCTTAGGCATACCATGGTACGAAAAAACCAGTTTTTGTGGCATGCCATTTTTTTCTAAATCTTCGCTAATGCTATTTGCAAGCGAGTCTATGTAAGATGTATTTTTGTGATAGCCATTTACAAAGTGCAGCTCAGGCACCCAGCGCCATTTACGTAATACATTTGAAACCGCATCGAACGTAGAGCCTGTCGTTGGGCTAGAATATTGTGGGTACAAAGGCAGTACTATAATACGCGTTAAGCCTTTGTCGCGAAGCTCTTCAAGCCCTGCTTCAATTGAAGGGTTACCGTAGCGCATGGCCATAACAACTTCAGTATTGGTATAGCCTTGCTCTTGCAGCAGAGTATTTAATTTGTCGCGTTGTAAGCGGGTAATGTGCGTAAGTGGAGAGCCGTTTTCGGTCCATATACTTTCGTATAATTTTGCAGAACGCTTTGGTCGGATACGTAAAATAATACCGTGTAGAATTATCATCCACACCAAACGAGGTATTTCTACTATGCGAGGGTCTGATAAAAACTCGCGTAAATAAGTACGCAGCGCCGCAGGGGTTGGTGCGTCTGGACTGCCTAAATTGGTTAGTAAGATGCCTGTTTTTTGATTAAAACGCCCGTCGTGGGGATTATCAGTAACAGCAGAAAATCGCGACACGTTGTGCTCCTTCAAGCAGAGTAGATAAAGTAATTGTAAACAACCCTAAATGGGGCTGTTATATTCTAGTTAGTTTAGCTCATTTAAGGCTATTTTAACGAAAAAAACCACCGTTTAGATCAATCATTTAGCGCTTTTAACCATAATCCTAAATGGGGTTGGCTTTTTCGCTTCGAGCTGTTGCAGTTTGTCGATTGATTTTTTACCAAATACATGGCCTTTTGGCAGCAGCATAATCCCGGTGTGGCTGTGTAAAGTATGCCCTAATACCATATTTGTTTTAAGCTCTTGTGCATTGCATATTGTAATTGTACCTACGCTATTTATTTGCTCATTAAGTTTACTGTGGCTCGCTTCTAGTGCCCTTACAATTTTTGGGTGATAAAACGTACCGCTATACATTTTTACCGTTTCGAGTGCATCACTATGGCGCTCTTTATCGGTGGGGCTATTGCTTTGCTCAAAGGCTTCCCAGTAATCACGAGATACACCCAGTACCATAGCACCTATTGGGATATCGTTTCCGGCTAAGCCTTTTGGTAAGCCGTTCCCATTAAACCGCTCATATTGATGATAAATTGCATCTGATACATCGTGCAAATGAACCGCAGGCATTAACATTAACTGTGCTGTACTTGGGTGGGTGTAAAATGTTTTTCGTTGTTGCTCTGATAAGCGGTTAATGGGCTTTTTATAAAGCTCGGGGTCCATAGCTAGTAAGCCAATTTGAGCTAAATACCCAGCCATAGGGGCTAAATCAATGCTCTTTTGCGATAAATTTAAATAAAGTGCAATTTGCGTACAAGTGTCGGCAATTTTTTGTGCTTTGTTGCCATCTAAATATGGGTTGGCGTTTATAAAATTATAAAGTAGCTCTACGGTGGCTTTATGTTCATGTTTTTCACGTTCGTTTGCCTCCTCGAGTTGTTTGAGCACCTGCTTTATTTGTTTTGTTCGCTTTTCTACTCGTTGCTCCAAAGAGTTATTTAGCTCAAGTAACTCTTTGTTTTGTTGCTTTACTTGTATTTCGAGTTGTTTATTTTGCTTTTTAAGTTGAAACTTTTCGAGGCTATCGGTAATGCTGCTTAAAAGCACATCGTTTTGCCATGGTTTTTGTATATACCCATGAATTTGTGCTTGGTTAACAGCCGCCAGAGTGGTTTCTATTTCAGCGTAACCGGTTAATAAAATTCGTTGCGTGTCGGGGGCTATATTTTTTACTTGCTCTAAAAATTGCGCACCATTCATAGTGGGCATACGCATATCACTAATTATTAAACTAAATTCGTGATTTTTTAAAAGTGTTAGTGCGTGTTCTGGACTACTTTGCGTTATGCAGGTAAGCCGGTTGTTTTTTAACAACCGCGCCAGCGAACGAAGAACTATTTCATCGTCATCAACACAAAGTACATCAACAGCTGTGATTGAATTTACTGGGGCTGCAGTTTCGGTCATGGCATCGCCTTGTAAAATAATACTAAGCATAGTCTAAAAACAGCTGCTAGTTTGCATAATTACCTTTGGCAAACTAAACGTTATACATGGATGAGCGTATTTAGAGCAAATAGGATGAGCAATTTAGTCGATGACTACAAACAGGCATTTTTAAACGAACAAAAAAAACGTATTGCAGCCGAGCAACTTTTATCTGACAAGAGCCAAGTGCTGGTAGCCATCAATAATGAGTTAAACAAAAAAGTTAACGAATTATCTTTATATCAAAACATGCTTGTGCAAACCGAAAAAATGGCCAGTATAGGTACTTTATGCACAAGTGTTGCCCATGAAATTAATAACCCACTTTCGTATGTTATAAATAATATTGAAAGCCTTCAGTATGTTAGCCCTCTTTTATCCAAGTCCTTATTTTACAACGAACAATTTTTAAATGGGCAATTAAGCCCAAGCCAATTAAAAGCTGTGCTTAATGAGCTCTTTAAGCAATACGAACTTGCATGGCAAGGTAATGAAATTCACTCACAGCTAAACGAAAGTATCGATGGCTTAAAGCGTATTAAGCAAATAGTACATAACTTATTAAACCTCAGTCAGTTTGCTCACAATCATAATAAGCAATTTATTGATTTAAGCGACGCTGCTCGTTCAGCAGTCAATGTATTAGAAGGACAGCTTAAATATTGTGAAATAAAAACTGACTTTGACAAAGTCCCCCTTGTTTGGGGTGAGCTCTCTTCTATTAACCAAATATTTATAGAATTGCTTTTAAATGCGCAACAAGCATGTGCACACGATTTAGAAAAAGGGGCAATTATTGAAGTGAGCGTATTTGAGAAAAACCAAGGTGTATGCATAAAAATTAAAGATAACGGCTGTGGTATGGATGAAAGCACCCAAACGCGACTTTTTGAACCTTTTTTTACTACTAAAAAAGCGCAGTATGCATTAGGTATGGGAATGACTGTTGTAAACTTTATGCTGCAAGATCACTTAGGAAATATAGAAATTAACAGCACTTTAGGTACAGGTACAACCATTTGCTGTTGGTTACCATTAAAAGAAGAAGAAAGCTTTACAATGTCATTGTAAATAAAGTGTTAATCTCTGTTGTTTTTGAAATTAAACTTCTGTTTAGTGTGTATTTTGACCGCTTTTAAGTGTTATTTTCTGCTTTTAAACTTTTTTTGCATACTTAGACCTATTGTTTAGTTTTTTTTATTTCTTTTTGTTTGCATATGTTGCTAGGATGTTCTCACTTAGCGAGGTGTTACATCGCCATAACAAATTTTAAGAACACACTATTCAGGGTCGTCACTATGTCAACATACCGTTTAAACACATTAGCTGCAGCCGTTGCGTTTGCTTTTAGCGCACCGAGCATTGTAAACGCACAAGAAGCGCCTGTTCAGGCGCAGCAAAACATAGAACAAATATCTGTATTGGGGTCGCGCGTTTCTAACCGTACCTCAACTGAGTCTTCGTCACCTATAGATTTAATAGACGCAGATGATTTAAATAAAGGTGGCTTTACAGAGTTAGGGCAAAGCCTGCAAGCAACAGCGCCTTCGTTTAACTTTTCGCGTACGCAGGTATCTGATGGCTCGGATTTATTTAGACCTGCCACGCTTCGTGGTTTACAGCCTGATCAAACGTTAGTTTTGGTAAATGGTAAACGTCGCCATAATCAATCTATTTTTGGCCTTAACGGCACTGTAGGTGCGGGTGCTGCCGGTACCGATATGAACGCGATTCCGCTTACTGCACTTAAAGGTGTAGAAGTATTACGTGATGGCGCAGCAGCGCAGTACGGCTCAGATGCAATTGCGGGCGTAATTAACTTATCACTTAATAATTCAACGGGTGTAACCACTGGTTACGTTCAGTACGGTGGCACCAGTGAAGGTGACGGCGATACGCTTTCTGCAGGTTTAAATCGTGGTTTTGATTTAGGTAGCGAAGGCGGTTTTATTAATTTATCACTTGAATACCGTGATGCCGATGGCACAAATAGAGCTGAGCGCGATACAGGTGGCTCGTTAAATGTTGAACCAGGCACGCTAAGTGAGGATGTACGTTGGGGCCAAGGTAATTCAGAAAGTGAATTTACCTCACTATTTTACAATATGGCATTACCAATGGGCGATGGCGAGCTTTACTCGTTTGGTGGCTACTCTGAGCGTACTGCACTAGGTAATGGCTTTTACCGCAATTTTAATGAAGCGTCTAAAAACGTAACTCAAGTGTACAGCGATGGCTTTTTACCGCGTATTTATAACGAAGCACAAGATATATCCCTAGCAGTAGGCTTTAAAGGCGATATTAATCCAGATTGGAATTACGATGTGTCGGCTGTGTATGGTGAAAACGAGTATGATTTTACTTCTCGTAACACTATTAACGCCTCTTATGCCGCTGAATATGTATTTAATAACCCAGATGCAAGCGATGCCGATATAGCAGCAAATGCAGGCCCTACCGGCGGCTACTCTGGTGGCTTTAGGTTTGATCAAACTACGGTTAATTTAGATGTAAACGGTATTGTAGATATCGGTAGAAGTGAGCCTTTATATGTGACTATTGGTGCAGAATACCGTAAAGAAAACTATGAAATAGTACCAGGCGATGAAGCTTCGTACGCATGTGGCCTTGCGAATACCGATGCTTCGTACCCATCAGTAAACGATCCTGATCAATTTGCAGAGTGTGGTTTTCAGGCATATAACGGCCTGCGCCCAGAGGCAACCAATGAGAGCGATCGCAACAGTCACGCGTTTTATGTAGACGTAGAAACTATGATCACTGACGCATGGAACGTAAGTGGTGCGCTGCGCTACGAAGACTTTTCAGATGCGGGTGACGATTTAATTGGTAAATTAGCCACACGTTATGAATTTAACGATGACTTTGCTGTACGCGGTGCGGTATCTACTGGCTTTAGAGCACCTTCGCTTCAACAAAGTGGTTATACAGCATTTACAACTAACCTAGGTTCTGATGGAACACTTACGCAGTCGTTCACTGCAAATACGGGTACTGCTTTTCCTAGTGCATTAGGGGTTGATAGCCTAGAGCTTGAAACATCAACTAACTACAGCGCAGGTTTTGTTTACGATGTAACAAGCGAGCTTTCGTTAACGGTTGATTTTTACCGCGTAGAAATTAAAGACCGTATTACGCTTGGTAGTTTACTTTCTGCAGAGGATGTTGCCTTTAGCGATGAAGCCGTAGCCGCTTTACAAGCAACAGGCGCAGTGCAAGCTAACTACTTTTCAAACTCTGTAGACTCAACTACGCAAGGTGTTGATATTATTGCATCTTACCGTACAGAAGTTGAAGGCGGAAACTTTGGTGTAACCTTTGCTGGTAACTTAAACGACACTAAAATTGATAACGTAAATGCCGAAGAGGGCATTCCTGAGTCGGTTGCGTTTGATGATTTACAACGTAGCTTTTTCACTGATGGGCAGCCAAGTGAACGTGCAACATTAACGTTTGATTACGAGCGTGATGCGTATCAAACAACACTTCGTTTTAACTACTTTGGCGAAACAGACGTTAAGTACTTTGGTAACGACCACATCCCTTTACCAGGAGAGCTTTCGCCAACGGGTTCGTTTAAACCAACAAGCACGGTTGAATCAGCTGTATTAGTGGATTTAAACGTTAGCTACCAAATTAACGAAATATTTAATTTATCAGTGGGCGCCGATAACGTATTTGATGAAACACCAGATGAATTAGGTGACGACGAAGTACTTAACTTTATCACCAATGGTGCGTTTAAATACCCTGTACGTGCATTGCCTTATGGCTTTGACGGGCGCACTTACTATGCAAAAGTAAGCTTTGAATTTTAATTATTTGAGCTAAATATTGTTAATTAGCGCAGTTATTTACTGCGCTTTTTTTATGTTTATTTATTATAAAAAAAATAGTGTTGTGCAATGATAAAAATACTTGCAAGCTTGAAAATTAGGCATACAATCGCCACTTCTTAAAGAAGAAACTCACAGTCAAAATAGGAAATAAAATGGCTAAAAAACCGAAAAACAAATCAGTAAATAAAAGCGCGGTAGACACCGGCCGAGGGGTTATTAATCATAATGCGCTTGCGGCTCTAGTAACCTCTAAAGTGTTTAAACCACAAGTAGTAAAAGCTAAAAAAGGGAAAGGCTCGTTTAAACGCAGCAACAAACACGTAGGACGAGAGTCTTATTTAATCGCGGCTTAAATAGCACCGATCAAATAAGACTTTTTAAATTACTTTTTGCCCAGCATGCGGGTAAGTGTGTTGTCTTTATCTATAACATGATGTTTTATAGCGCCAACTATGTGCAAGCCTAGCGCAACTAATAGCGCATTAGCTGTTATGCCGTGAACGGTTTTACCTAAATCTGACCAGCTTTCGCTAAATGGCATGCTTCTTTGTGGGTTTTCTGGGTTAGGATTATGCGGAATAATTTCTAGCCCGAATAGGTCTACGCCATGCCCGCCCATACCTGAGGTTATTAATCCTGAAATTGGCATTAATAACATGCTAATTATCAATACGTAATGAATAACTTTAGCGAGTATCATTTCATACTGTGGATGAGTATTAGTGTGTTTTGGCCAACCATTTATAATGCGCCACGTTACCCTTAATAAAGCAAAAGCAAAGAGTAATACCCCAAACGATTTATGCCAGCTCATAAGAAAAAACGCTTCAAAGTTTTCCATGTACAGCCCTGAGCCTAATAACCCAATAATAAGTACCGCTACAATCCAATGTAGGCTGATTGTGGTTTTGCTCAGCGTGAGGGGTGTATCTTTTATAAGTTTCATACAGTCTATTCCTAACGTTAATACTCAAAAAGTTTTTAATATGTAGTTATACAATTGAACAAACTACATTAATGCAGTTAGCTTAAATCATAGAAGGTTAAAGTAGGGTTAACGAAATTGGCGTCTAGAAAATAATTTTCTTGATGTTAATTTTGTCGGTAGGCTTAGAGCTTTCTCAAGCGAGGTGCGAAGCATTTAATTACTTAAGTGATATATTCGATAAAGCGAAGCGCATCTAAACTTCTTTGTGACTCATTGATCTTTAATAAAAAATGCACAAAGAGAAGAGAATGAGGAGTAAATGAGAAGTGAAAGTTGTAGGCGAAAAGCGTGCTCAAACAAAATGCTAGTTACTTCTCTAACAGCGAAGCGCCTCTTAACCTCTTTGTGAATAAATTGGCTTTATTTACGAGCTATCGCTCGTCACGCCAGCAAGCTGCGTGTCTACAGGGAATTTACCGTTGAGTTAATTTTGGCGCTAGGCGAAAAGCGTGCTCAAACAAGATGCTAGTTACTTCTCTAAAAGCGAAGCACTTAAAAACCTCTTTGTGAATCAATTTACTTTATTTACGAGCTATCGCTCGTCACGCCAGCAAGCTGCGCGTCTACAGGTAATTTACTCGGTGTTAATTTGGGCGGTAGGCGTAGAGCTTGCTCACGCGAGATGCGCAGCATCTAATAATCTAAGCCACCTTCTTTTAAATTATTTGCAATTGTTTGTGATGGGTTTTCGCCAAATAACTGAGTGTAGTCTTTGGTAAATTGCCCGGCATGCCAAAATCCCCAATTGGCTGCTATGGTTGAAATTGGCTTGGTTTGACCGACCAATTTAAGTTCGCGCCTGACATTGTTAAGTCGGGTTAAACGCAAAAACCTAAGCGGATTAATACCTAATATACTTTCAAAGCTGTACTGCAAAGTACGTCTACTAACAAAAGTAAGCTCGCAAAGCTCAGTTATAGTAATTGTTCTTTGTGGGTTGGCTGCCACGTACTCTTTAACTTTATCGACCACCGCTTTGCGGTGTTTATAACTTGGGGCAATGTTTTGCTGCGGGTTATCGGCTTGCAATAAGTGAAGTGCTAGCATGCTGAGCATATCTTGCTGAGACTCTGGCCTAAGCCCAAAGCCTTTATTTACCACCATACTGTTAATAATTTGCCTTGCCGTTTGCAGTGAGGAGTCACTTACTGACAAACGAGCAGATTGTGCTGATGATAAATTTTTAATTGTTACGCCTTGTAACTGCGCCATGTACTCAATTGAATGCCAATCAATAACCAAACCGTAAATATCAAATTGCTCTGGCGTAATTAGTTCAAAGTCGCTATTGCTTGTACGGCACATAAATTGATTGCTCGCTACATCAAGGCCATTAATTTTGCTTTGTTGCGACTGACTCGGTATTCCAAGCCAAATAGAGTTAGGCGCTATGTTGCATTGCTGACGAAGTGAGCGCTCGGTGTATTCTTTAAAAGCATGAATATCGCTGTAATTAACACCTTCTATACAGCCAAAAAAGCTGCCATCGCTTACTTGGTCGTACTTTTGTTGCCACTGAGTGAGGTTATGCGCTTGCTCGTCAATATCGTGCGTATATACCTTGCTCTTTTGTGGTGCGTTGTTGCTGCCTTGCTGCGCCATATAGGTGATGCTCTTTTAAAGTAAACATATTTTTAGTTTAAGTTAGTGCCAAATAAAGGCAGCAACTTACTGAAATAAAATAATAAAACGTGATTTGCCAAAATTCGATAGTCACTTGGTACAAATTAAGCTCCCTTGTGACTATTCAAAATTGATTTATAGCTTATATAAGGCAAGACCTATACCAAGGTTTGTAATATTAGTTATGCGGAGTAAATCATGGGGCATGCGTACAGTTATACGTTAGGAACACATACTTATAAATTCAAGAGTTTAGCGCAGTTAATGGCTAAAGCTACGCCTCAGCGCTCGGGTGATAGGTTAGCGGGAGTGATTGCACAATCGGCGCAAGAACGTGCTGTAGCACAAATGACATTGGCCGAAGTACCGCTTAAAACATTTTTGAATGAAGTACTTATTCCCTACGAACAAGACGAAATTACACGCTTAATAATTGATGAGCACGATGCAAACGCATTTTCGCTTATATCGCACTTAACCGTGGGAGATTTTAGAAACTGGCTATTAAGTGATTATGCCACCCCTGCGGTGCTTGCAAGTGTAAGGCAAGCCATTACACCAGAAATGGCCGCTGCGGTGAGTAAAATAATGCGTAATCAGGATCTTATTTTAGTTGCTAAAAAATGCCATGTAAAAAGTGCATTTAGAAATACCATAGGTTTGCCAGGGCATTTATCTACGCGTTTGCAACCAAACCACCCAACTGATGACATAAATGGTATAGCCGCATGTATGCTCGATGGGCTTTTATACGGCAATGGCGATGCGGTTATAGGAATTAACCCTGCAACCGATAACGTAGCGCAAGCCATTAAGCTTATGACGCTGATGGATGATGTGATTCAAAAATACGAAATTCCAACACAAAGCTGCGTGCTTACCCATGTAACTAACACCATAGAGTGCATAGAAGCAGGCGCGCCGGTTGATTTAGTTTTTCAGTCAATAGGCGGTACAGAGGCTACAAATTCAAGCTTTGGTTTCAATTTAAATACGTTAGCAGAGGCGCAAGATGCTGCGCTTAGCTTAAAGCGAGGCACGGTTGGCAATAATGTAATGTATTTTGAAACCGGGCAAGGCAGCTCGCTTTCGGCAAATGCGCACCATGGGCTTGATCAACAAACCTGTGAGGCACGTGCTTATGCTGTAGCGCGTAAGTTTAACCCTTTATTAGTTAATACCGTTGTGGGGTTTATTGGCCCTGAGTACTTATTTGATGGTAAAGAAATTACTCGCGCAGGCCTTGAAGATCACTTTTGCGCCAAGCTCTTGGGCATACCTATGGGGTGTGATGTGTGTTACACCAACCACGCCGAAGCCGACCAAAACGATATGGATAACTTACTCACCTTACTAGGCGTGGCGGGTTGCTCGTTTGTTATGGGAATTCCAGGTTCGGACGACATAATGCTTAACTACCAAACGACCTCATTTCATGATGCGCTCTATGTGCGCCGGGTTTTAGGCTCTCGCCCTGCCCCCGAGTTTGGAGCATGGCTAAGTAAAATGAAAATTATGGAAAATACCACCGAGTCTATTTTATCAAATACCTTACCAAGCGCATTTGCTAAGCCTTTAAAATCTGTGCAAGGAGGGATGTGATGAAAGCTGTTGAGCCTATAAAAACAAACCATCATATAAATAACGGTAAAGTGGTTGAAAACCCATGGAGCGATTTACGCCGCTTTACCGATGCCCGAATTGGCCTTGGCCGAGCGGGTATAAGTTTACCTACAGCTGAAATGCTAGCGTTTCAGTTATCACATGCTCAGGCGCGCGATGCGGTTAACTTTCCGTTAGATATTAACGAAATGACAAAAACACTCAGTGCTATTGATGCGCTTAGCGGTGTAGATAAACCTTTGAGTGTGCAAAGCGAGGCTGTGGATCGGGTTACCTATTTGCAGCGCCCCGATTTAGGCCGAAAGCTAAACGAAGCAGGGCGTACAACGCTTTTAAACAGTATGCAAAGTAGGCAAAACAGTACTCAGGCGCAATATGATTTAGCCATTGTAGTGGTAGATGGGCTTTCGTCTTTAGCGGTACAAAAAAATGCTGCGCCGTTTATTAGCGAGCTGCTTAGCCAATTACACAGCAATTCAATGTCTTATAAATTAGCGCCTATAACGCTTGTAGAGCAAGGTCGCGTAGCGATTGGTGATGACATTGGCGAGCTGTTAAACGCACAAGTTGTAATGGTACTCATTGGTGAGCGCCCCGGGCTTAGTTCGCCCGACAGTCTAGGCCTTTATTTAACGTGGGAGCCAAAAACGGGGCTTAACGATGCGTGCCGTAATTGTATTTCTAATATTCGCCCTGCAGGGCTTAGTTACTCTGAAGCCGCTCGAAGAGCTGTGTATTTGCTGCAAGAGGCTAAAAAGCTTGGGCTTACAGGGGTTAATTTAAAAGACAGAACTCAAGACGATGTAATTGAGCACCAGGTTCAAACAACTAATTTTTTAATCGCGGAATAAAACTATAAAAAGAGGTCAAAATGTCTAATAACAATAAAGAGTATCTTGCACAAAGGCAGTTAAAAGGCGGCACCGCTGGCTGGCTATTACTTGCTGGTTTAGGTGTGTCGTATGTAATATCGGGAGATTTTGCTGGTTGGAACTTTGGTATAGCAGAAGCCGGATGGGGCGGTTTTGCAATAGCTGCCGTGCTAATGGCAATAATGTATTTAACGCTTGTGTTGTCGCTTGCTGAAATGTCGGCTGCTATTCCTGCTGCCGGTGGTGGTTACAGTTTTGCGCGACAAGCAATGGGGCCTGCTGGGGGCTATTTAACGGGCCTTGCGGTATTAATTGAATACGCACTAGCCCCCGCCGCGATTGTTATATTTATTGGCTCAGCAGTAGAAGCTTTAACGGGTTTTAATGGCCCGTGGGTTTATGCACTGTTTTATTTGGCGTTTGTGGGTATTCACTTAGCGGGTGTTGGCGAAGCCTTAAAAGTGATGATGGTGATCAGTGGCTTAGCTGTATTGGCTATTATTGCAACGGCTGTTGTACTTATTACTAACTTTGACGCCTCAAACTTATTTGATGTAGCTGTAACCGACGCGGCAGGTGCAAGCGACTTTTTACCGCTTGGTTGGTATGGCGTGTGGGCTGCATTACCATTTGCTATGTGGCTATTTTTAGCTGTTGAAGGTGTGCCGCTGGCCGCCGAAGAAGCTAAAGACCCTGCCAAAGATGTACCTAAAGGCATTATTGGCGCTATGTTATTTTTACTGTTTACGGCATTACTGGTTGTTGTATTAGTACCCGGTGCTGCAGGTGCTCAAGCTATGGGTTCAAGCGCCGTACCACTGGTAGATGCGCTTAATGTAACGGGTAACACAAGCTTAGCAACAGCCGTAAATATTTTAGGCTTAGCTGGTTTGGTTGCATCGTTTTTCTCAATTATTTATGGCTATAGCCGCTTAGTGTTTGCACTTTCGCGTGCAGGCTATTTACCGCGTTCGTTATCAATTACCACAGCGCGTAAAGTACCCGCGCGTGCGCTAATTGTACCTGCTATATTTGGCTTTGTTGTATCACTTAGCGGTGAGGGCGATTTAATATTAGCTATGGCGGTAGTCGGTGCAACAGTATCGTATGCATTAATGGCGCTTAGCCATATTATGCTACGTATAAAACAACCCGATTTAGTACGCCCTTATAAAACACCGGGCGGTATGGTTACATCCGGCATTGCATTGGTGTTATCGCTCATTGCATTAACGGGTGTATATGCGTTCGACCCTCGTGCATTTTTATACACGGTAGTCCTATTTGTTATTGGCGCAGCTTATTACTTTGGCTATAGCGCAAAGCATTTAGTAGCTAAAAGTGCAGATGAAGAGTTTGCAATGCTTGCCGATGCTGAAGCGGATTTAGCAGCGTCAAACTGAGCGAGCTAACGGCGATATCTATAAATAATACGCGCTATCGCCCATCGCGCCAGCAAGCTAAGCGCCTACTAGTTAATTTAACCTTTGTGTTAATGTTGGCGGTAGGCGTAGAGCTTGCTCGCGCAAGATTAAGCATCTAATTCCATGTATAAAGTGGCTTGTTACTCCTCTAAAAGCGCAGCGTCTCTTATCCTCTTTGTGAATTATTGATCTTTAAAACATAAATGCACAAAGAGTAGAAACTGAGAAGCGACAATAGCCATAAAAACAACATGCCCATCGTGTCAGCAAGCTGTGCGCTTGGCGCTTAATTAACCTAAGTGTGACTTAGTCGTTTGTAATTACGCATTGTATTTTTCGTTATTTTAGCCGAGTTACTTTTACTTTTATTTTACCTGCATTAGCGCCATAAAAGCGGCTTAGGTCGTTGGCAAATGGGGTAAATTCTCCTGATTTAGTTAGGGTAACCGTTGCACCATTGGCTATTTCAAATAAATCCCCGTCGTTGTTATTTATAGCACCAACTAAAGTAAACCACTGAGCACTTGGCAAGCGCCTAAAAGGTTCAAGTAAGGCCATGGGGATTTCTTTTACGCCGAGTTGTACGTTGTCTCGATGCCACCCACTTGGCGTGCATTTTACGCCATCGTCGTACCAGTACTGATCAGGGTAGGGTGTAAACGCGTAAGTGGCACCTGCCTCTAACATAAGGCCGGTATTGTTATGTGCTTCGCTGGCAAACACCATTACATCGTGGCTTTGGTTAGGCTGCAATACACTCATGTTTTGATTTTCAAGTGCTATATGTTGGCTTAATCCTACAAAGCTTAGTGTTGTACCATCGTTATAACTTATTTTGTAATGGCATTTTTTAAGTGATTCAGGGCGATAACTGGTGAGCTTATTAATACGTGTAGCTACACTTTGGTGAACTAATGGCTCAAGCTGACTGACTTGGTCATCAATAAGTACATAACATTGCCTATCAACCAATTTAAAAAACGGGTTAAACCAAAAGTAATTTTGTTGATGACTTAATGCAAGCGAATCGGGAGTAACTGTTACATCATCCTGATCGACTATGTTGCTATTAGGGAGTAATGCGCTGTAGTCGATATCGTGGCTGGTTAATAACGATATATTAAGTGGCTGATCAATTAACCACTCAAGCGCATAACGCAGGCAAATATCAGCGAGTCCATCACGGTAGTATCCACCCCCAATATCGGAGTGCGCCCCTGCAAACCAAAGTTCAGTAATATTAGCTTGATGGTTCATTAGGGTGGGTTCAAACGCCCGGCGTTTTTCATCAAGGGCCACACAATGCAGCGCCTGCGTAATATTACTAGCGATAGTGTGGTTTTCAAAAATAACGTGTTCAGCGCCGCGTGTTGCTTTACTTACTTTTGAAAAGCCAATAGAGGCCACAGTATCAAACGCGCACACATAAATATTATTACTAATTAAAGGCTCTAGGCATTTTGCAAAGCGCCTAGCAAGTGCGCCTCCTCGGCTAAAACCGCTAAGGAGTAGGGTGTCGCCCATTTGGTAGTGTGTTTTAAAATCAGTAATTGCTTGATTTAAAATACTTGCTACATCATCACCGCGCGGGGCTAAGGTTTGATTTAAAATACGCTTTAAACGGCTGCCTTTTGTGCCTATACCTTGGTAATAAAAGCTAAGCTGGTTTGTAAAGGGTGTGGTAGGGGAGCCATCAAGCTTGCCGCCGAGTAATAAATGCAGCTTAAGAATATTAGAAATACTACTGTCTTCTTTAAAATGCGCTGAGCTAACTTGTTCTGCATCGCGGGGCTCGCTGCCCGTACCATCAAAATTAAAAATTAGCGTTTTACCCGTCATAGCCCTAACCCTTTAATTGTTTTAAATACTCTACACAGGCAATGTTAAATATTAAAGACATTAATTTTGATAAATAGCACGCTAAGTGGCGTTAGCGTGCATAAAGGGTTATTTAGTGATTATTAAACATATAATGATTTAGCTCTGTGCCCTTGGCAGGCTTAAGCGCTGGGTTTAGCTGAATTAATTGCTGATAAGCCTCAGGGTAAAACATTTTTAATCGTGCTACGCGGGCTAAGTGGTTTGGCTCAAACTCCTTGACTAGCTTAAGCGCTAAAGGAACTGCTTTACTTAATTTTCCTTGCTTATAGCTTTGTTCTAGCGCTAGGTCGAGTATATCTACCCCCCGCTTTTTAGCATTAGTGGGAATTTTATTATCTATTAAAAATTGCACTATATCGTTTGAGGCAAACATTGCCTGTAAGTATACATCGCGGCCATACACGTCAGTCACTGAAAAATCAAAACCCGCCTCTGCAAGTGCTTGCCAATCATTAAGTGAAAAGAGGCTTAATCGTGTTAACTTACTCGGTAGCTTAGGCTCAACTCGGCTTTGCCAAATAGTGATTAAATCATCAGGCTTTAACAGTAATAAATAAAAAAGCGTGTCGGTTTCGGCTTGAGTTAATACTGTGCTGAGGCTGTATTCATACGCTTTTTGGTATTGCTCTTTAGATAAATATTCGCTAAATGTGCTTTGGCTTGTATCGTTTGAAATCTGGTTGGATTTCATACTATACCAATAGTTAGCTAACACTGGGTCTATTGCGTGCAAAACAGCTGCGCTTTGATCACCGTGTTCTTCATTTGCATTGCGAACTTGGTTATAAGCTTGCCTTATTCCAACTAACTGTTCGGCTGTTCTTAAATTTTTATGTAAGTCATTACAGTTGTTATTGCGAGTTTGTAGCTCATTTTTTTGTTGTTCTATGTCTATTAAAAAGCTAGCTATGTCAGAGTTATCAGCCGTTGTTACTTTAGGTAGTTCTGCATTGCTTATTTCCTCTATGGGGCTAAAGTAAGCGTATTGCGCGGGGTTGTCTTGCTCATTAATATAGGCGCCTTGCTGGTAAATAAAATCGTTTACAAAAAATACCCCTTTGCTATTTAGGTCGTTATTCGCATTGCCGCTATGTGCTTTGTATCCACGCTCTTTAAGGTAGTCTAAAAGCTCAGTGTGCTTAGTATTTAGTGGGGCTAGGGTTAAGTTAGCGCTTTTAGGCAGGTTTACAATAGCCACATCTAACCCTGTGAATAAGCCTGGCTCGTTGGTTGGCACAATCCCTTTTTGTTGCAGTGCTTTTACAAGGGGTAAATTAAATTTACTGACCGCAATATCAGCTAAGTTATATAAAACAGTGTTTTTTTCGTATAACGGCATGGCATCCAGCACGGGAACTTGCTGCAAAAGCGCAATAATATACTCATTAGGAATATCGTTTTTTATAGCCGTAGCCACTTCATTCACTGTAAATTGGTTTGATGAAATTGCCTGCTCAAATTCTTTAAGTGAGAGTTTATTTGCGTTAAGCACAAATAATGTCGCAGGAGATATAAGTTCACTGCCCTCAAGTTTAATAAACGACTGCACATAAGTTGTAAATGTATCGGTGTTGCTTAATAAAGCGTAAAGGGTTTCTTTTTGTACATTTTCATCAAGGGGGACGCTCAGAGTAAGCCCCGGAGGGCTATGTTTATTATCTCCAAGCTGTTGAATCACTTCTTTTAATTTTTCATTGGTGAAGCCCTTAATTGCCTCAATGCCTTGCCAATTAGCTAACTCGTTTAAAGAGCGGGTAATGTTAAGCTGCTGCTTTTGCTCCGCAACAATGGCATCTTTTAAAAGGGCAATGTATTTACGCTGATTAAGCTCTGATAACTTTGAATACTTTAAAAGCGTGGATACCGATGTCCCTTTTTTAAGTTCTCTTACAAAAAATGAAACAAGCGACTGATTTAATATTTGTACTTTAGTGCTTTGCTGTTGTGACTGATCTCTACACAGACTAATTTGTTTTTTTAGGTCGTTGACAATCTGTAGTGGTGAGCCTTTATTTGGCTGCTTTTTATTAACTACATTAGGCTCAGCTGTGATTGGGTCCACTTGTTCTGCTTGTCCTACAGCTTCAGTGTGTGGTTGAGTTTGAAAAAAATAAACGGCCAAGGCAGTGATTGTTACAATCCCAAAAAGTACTTTTTTCATCAACGCCAATCCTTTGAATTCACAAATATATTTATCTACATGGTACTATTTTAGATACGCATAGTGCAAAAAAGCTTTAAGAAATAATACTACCTCTTAAAGCTTTTGATTACTTAGCCGTTGTGTTTACGTATTAATGCAATTTCATTTTAGGGCGCACAACACGTAGTACTTTTTCGCTTATCCATAACGCAAACGTTTTTGCGCTGCCGTGTATGGCACGTTGATGCATGCGATACAGCGATATATACATAAAGCGAGCAATTTTACCTTCTATAAAAAAGGTGTTGCTGGTTAAGTTACCCATTAAATTACCTACCGTGCTGTATCGCGATAAGTTAACGAGTGAACCATGGTCACTATATTTAAAGCCGCATAGTGGCTGTTGCTTTAAAGTGGCAATGAGATTTTTTTCTACACATAGGGCCATTTGATGAGCCGATTGTGCGCGTGGCGGTACAAGTTTTCCGTCTTCTTGGGTAAAGGCGCAGCAATCGCCAATGACAAAAATGCTCTCATCCACGGTGCTTTGTAAAAACTCGTTAACCTGAATTTGGTTACTACGGGTAAGCTCAAAAACACCTAACTCTTTAATAAAGTCTGGCGCTTTTACGCCTGCGGCCCATACCATTATGTCGGCATCTATGTGTTCTTCGTCTTTTGTTATAAAACCTTGCTCGGTGGCTTCTTTTACCAAGGTTTGCTCTCGCACGTTTACGCCCAATTTGAGTAACTCACGTTTAGCGCTTACGGCAATTCGCTCAGGTAGGGCGGGTAAAATACGAGGGCCCGCTTCAATTAGGTGTATATGTAAACGTTTAGACGACATATTTGTAAGGCCGTAAAGCTTAAGTAATTCAGATACATGGTACAGTTCTGCCGAGAGCTCAACGCCGGTTGCGCCGCCGCCCACAATAGCAATATTTAAGGATTGCTGTTGGTTATCGTCTTGGTGTAGGCGGGTAAAGCTGTCGAGCAGTGAATGCTGAAAACGCTCTGCTTGCTGGTTTGAGTCTAAAAAGTAGCAATGATCTTTTATGCCTGGGGTATTAAAGTCGTTGCTTACGCTGCCAATGGCAATAACAAGGTGGTCGTAGCGTACGGTGCGCTTTGGTAAAATAGTGTGGCCTAGCTCATCAAGGTGCGGCGCAAGAGTGATGGTTTTATTGCTTTGATCAATATTACAAAACGTACCAAGCTGAAAATTATAATGGTGTTTTGCAGCGTGTGCTGAATACACAACGCCATCTAAATCGGGGTCAATAGAGCCTGTCGCTACTTCGTGAAGTAACGGCTTCCATATGTGGGTACGGTTTTTGTCTATTAGTAGAATTTCTGCTTGTTTTTTCTTTCCTAGTTTATGCCCTAATTGTGTTGCTAGCTCTAATCCACCAGCGCCACCGCCTATAACGACGATTTTAGGTTTAGTGATATTCATAACGTTGCCCTCAAAAATAATATACCCAAATAATCTGTATTATTTTTAGTATTTTGAGGTCACTTGGGTATAGACAAAGTTATTTTTGGCAAACGCGACTATTTATTTTTGCGCTATTAGTTTGCGCCTAAATAAAGGATATGTCAGCAAAAAATGCTGAATAAAGGCATATAAGTTATACTCTCTTTCTTATCGTTTAGCTGTGCAGTTAAATTGCTGTTAAAAACACCAAAAAGGATTATTTATGACCTCGCCATTAATACAGTCGCTTGAGCAACATTTTGGTTTTAGCCAATTTAGAACAGGGCAACAGCAAACCATTGAGCAGCTTTTAAATGGGCAATCGTCACTGGCTATATTTCCTACGGGGTCGGGTAAGTCGTTGTGTTATCAGCTAACGGCTATGCATTTACCAAACTTAACCTTGGTGGTATCGCCTTTACTTGCATTGATGAAAGATCAAATTAGCTTTTTAAATAGCAAAGGTATTTACGCGGCAAGCCTTGATTCAAGCCAAGACCAAATGCAAAGCAGCACAGTAATGAACGATGTGCGAAATGGTAAAATTAAAGTATTAATGGTGTCGGTTGAGCGCTTTAAAAACGAGCGTTTTAGAGAGTTTATAAGCCAAGTTGCGCTTTCTATGCTGGTGGTAGACGAAGCGCATTGTATATCTGAATGGGGCCATAACTTTAGACCCGATTACTTAAAACTACCGCGATACCGCGAAGAGCTAAATATTCCACTAGTACTATTACTTACCGCCACAGCCACTAAAAAAGTAAAACGCGATATGAGCGAGCGTTTTAATATTGCACCTGAGTGTATTGTACAAACTGGCTTTTACCGCGCTAACCTTGATTTAAGCGTGCTAAGTATAAAAACGGCAGATAAAAATACCGAGCTTACTAACATAGTGCGTGCGCAAAACGGCCCAGGTATTGTGTATGTAACGCTTCAGCAAAGTGCTGAGCAAGTGGCTAATACGCTAAGTGCGCAAGGTATACAGGCGGTTGCGTATCACGCGGGGCTAGAAGATACACTACGCTGGCAAATTCAAGATGATTTTATGGCGGGTAAAATTAACGTAGTAGTAGCAACTATTGCCTTTGGTATGGGCGTTGATAAATCAGATATTCGCTTTGTTATACATTACGATTTACCTAAATCGATTGAAAACTACAGCCAAGAAATTGGCCGCGCAGGGCGCGATGGTAACCCATCAAACTGCTACACCCTTGCTAATTTAGATGGACTGAATACGGTCGAAAACTTTGTATACGGCGACACCCCCGAGCTTAGTGGCATTGAATACGTAATTAACGATATTAAAGCCCAGCCGCAGCAATGGGAAATGCAAGAGTACAGCTTATCGAGCGAGAGTAATATTAGGCAGCTAGCGCTTAAAACCTTGCTGGTACAACTAGAAATGCAAGGCGCAATAACGCCGCAGTACGCCTATTACGCCGATTTTAAATACAAATTTTTGGTAGATAAAAACGAGCTACTTAGCCAGTTTGACGAGCAGCGCCAAGCCTTTTTAACACAAATATTTAGCCATACCGATTTTAAAAAAATATGGGGCACGCTTAATTTTGATACCCTTACACAAGCCGCGCAGGTTGACCGTAAACGCGTAGTAGCAGCGCTTGATTACCTAGCCGAAAAAAACCTAATAACCCTTGAAACCAAACGTATTACCCAAGTTTACAAAGTGCATAGTGAGGTTATAAATGACCCTGAGCTTGCAAAGCAACTCCATGACTACTTTAGCGATAAAGAACAAGCCGAAATTAAACGTATAGCTGCACTGGTACGCTTTTTTGAGCTACAAAGTTGTTTAAGCTATAACTTAGCGCGTTATTTTGACGATCAAAATGCGCCAGCGCAATGCGGGCATTGTAGTGTATGCCGTGGTAATGCTGTTAAGCTTGAGTATTCAATAGAGCCTGCTCACATTGCCGATGATGTTATTTATCAAAAAGTGGATGAATTTTTAGCGCACATGGCAACAAAAGGTATTCATAATGTAGGTATTGAAACGCAGTGCCGGTTTTTAGCGGGCATGAGTGTACCATTATTTGCTCGTAATAAAGTGCGCCAACTGAGTGGTTTTGCGCTGTGCGAGCAGATGCGTTACAGCGATATAAAAGCAAAACTACTAGCGCGTTAAACTAGTTACTGTATCCTAGTGGCTTATTCAAAAAAGTAAGTCACTATGCCTAACACTGTTATTCCAAGTAAAACTATTTCCTCTGCACCTGAGCCTGTAACCTGCGCTAATTGCCAGGCATGCTGCTGCCAACTAGAAGTGCGCATAGTGACCGACACCGGCGTGCCTTTTCAGTACATTGATTACGATAAGTGGGGCAGCGAAGTAATGAAACGCGCAGACGACGGCTGGTGCCAAGCACTCGACCGTAATACCCTAATGTGTACCATTTACGAAAATCGCCCTCTTACGTGCCGCGAGTTCGAAATGGCCTCAAACGAGTGTATTACTGAGCGCGAAATAGCGGGTATTTAATAAACATATGCACTAAAAAAGGGGCTTAAAAGCCCCTTTGGTTTATCTGTGTTTTTTACTTAAGCTGATTAATCGTATTTAGCTTCTAGCTCATTAGCCGTATGAAACTTCTCGTGGCTTTGTAATTGCTCATCGTACTTTGCAAGGTGTTTAAAGTGGGCAAGCTGACCTGAGTTTTTAACTAATTCAACAATAAACGACATCATAATGTCGGCACCGGTAAGGGTGTCGCCTACTAAATAACGTTTACCTTGTAGTCGGTCGTTAAAATAGCTAATTACTTTAACAGTTTCTGCATCGGCGTAATTTTCTAAAAACTCTGTTTTAGCGCCATCTTTTAAAACAAACATTTTAAGTAGCAGCGGTAAAATAGCTGAGCTTTCAGCAAAGTGCAGCCATTGCTGATAATCTACATATTCAGCGGTGCCTGCTTTTGGCGCAAATTTTCCGTTACCGTATTTAGTAATTAAGTAATCGGTGATGGCGCCAGATTCAGTAACAATTAAACCATCGTCTTCAATAACAGGCGACTTACCTAATTGGTGCACTTTTTTTAGTTCGTCAGGCGCTAAAAATGTTTCTGTATTGCGCTGGTAGGCAACAATTTCGTAATCAACATCTAGCTCTTCTAAAAGCCAAATAATACGTTTAGAACGCGATTTATTTAAATGGTGTAGTTTTATCATGTCAGTCCTTGTTGGCGTTACTGCATAGGCAATAACGCTTAGTAAAATTTAAAGAGGCTCGTTAATTTTAACAACGGTTTTGCCGAAGTTTTTACCACTAAGCATATCGTTAAATGCGCTTATGGTGTTTTCAATACCTTCTACCATGTGTTCGCGGTATTGAACTTTGCCATCCTGTAGCCATTTTTGCATGTCTTGTGCAAACTCGTCATAACGGTGGCCGTAGTCGTCAAAAATTATAAAGCCTTGCATTTTAATACGTTTAGTAAGTAATTGACCCATAAGCATACCTAAGCGATCTGGCCCCTCTGGTAAGCTTGTTGCGTTATACTGCGATACTAAACCACACAGCGGTACACGTGCTGCGGTATTAAGTAGGGGTAATACGGCGTCGAATACTTTACCGCCCACATTTTCGTAATATACGTCTATGCCGTTATCACAGGCTTTTTCTAGTTGCTCTGCAAAGTCATCGGCTTTGTGATCAATACAGGCATCAAAGCCTAGCTTTTCAACGGCATGGGTACATTTTTCGCTGCCACCAGCAACACCTACCACTTTACAGCCTTTAATTTTAGCTATTTGACCAACTGTTGCACCAACTGGCCCCGTTGCTGCGGCTACTACTACCGTTTCGCCTTCTTTTGGCGCGCCAATGTCAAGTAAGCCCATGTAAGCCGTAAAGCCAGGCATACCCATAATACCAAGCGCATAAGACGGGTTTGCAGGTTCTTTACCTAATTGCATTAGGCCTTCGCCGTTAGTAATGGCGTAGTCTTGCCAACCGGTGTACGCAAGCACCCATTCGCCTTCACTAAATTTGTCGTTTTTAGACTCTTCTACTTGGCACACTGTAGCGCCAACCATTACATCGCCCACGTTTACCGGATCTGCATACGACTTTGCATCGTTCATACGACCACGCATGTATGGGTCAAGTGAAAGGTATATAGTGCGTAGTAGCACTTCGCCATCTTTAAGCGCTGGTAAATCTACTGTTTTAAGTTCAAAATTTTCATCGGTAGGGGCGCCATGTGGGCGTGATGCTAAAGTAAGTTGACGACTAGTCGCAGACATAAAAATCTCCTTTTGAGGGTGAAGCCACTTAACGAATGTTTATGCGTTTAATAACCTAATTGGCATAAACAATAATGCGCGCTAAGTAGTATATGTATGTACAAATTTGTACCTTATAACAGGAGTTTTGGGCGGGGGGCTGCTAATTCAAGCTTTGCTAAGATAATTTAATCTGAGCTTTAAATAATAAACCTATCTCAAGCAGCTATTTATGCGCTAACTGTGTTGTTTTAGTTTGCTAAAAATATGGCTGTTGTAAAACACGCCATCTTTATAAATGGCTTGTTTAAGTATGGCCTCGGCTTCAAAGCCGCATTTAGTCAGTGCCTTTATAGAGCCAGTATTGCCAGCAAACACAGCGCCAAAAATACGGTTTAGATTTGAGTTTTTAAAAGCCTCATTGCAAATTTGTGTAATTGCGTGGGTTATTATTCCTTGCCCCCAAAAGTGACTATTAAGCCAATAACCAATTTCGCCACTGCGGTTGTACTCAAACTCTCCGGGCGGTTATGCCAATGCACCCTGCAAATTGCTCATTTACAACAATGGCTTTAATAATCCCATTTTTAGAGCCTTGGTTTATCCACCAGTCGGCGTCGGCTTGCGTATACGGGAACGGAATTTTAGACGATAGAAAACGCGTAACCTGTTCATCGTTTAAGGTATTAATAATGTGTGGCGCGTCTTGTGGTTTAAAGTCTCTTAGGATGATCATTGTTTTAATTAAGTGTCTGTTGCATACGGGGCAACTTAGCAAGCAATTAGGGATTGTACAATCACAAAGATTAACTCTTTACGCCTATAACTTTGTTTTAAAGTACTCTAATATAAGCAAAATATGATACCTGATTAAGATGCCATTATGCACCCACACATAGCCGCCCTTTATAATAGTGCCCAAAAGCCAAGTCGTTTAATTATAGGTTTAATGAGCGGTACCTCGTTAGATGGGCTCGATGTAGCACTGTGTAAAGTAACGGGGGCGGGTATAAATACACAGATTGAGGTTTTAAATTTTACCACCGTTGAATATAACAACGAGTACAAAACTAAAATAAAGCAGGTATTTGCCAAACGAGAGTGTGATTTAGAACTTGTAACCCTATTACACCCATGGGTGGGTAAACTCCATGGCGATATGGTTAATCAGTGCTTACATACTTGGCAGGTAAATCCGGCAAGTATTGATGTAATAGCCAGCCACGGGCAAACAATTTACCACTGCCCACAGTCGCAGCATAATCATAAAAGCTTTACTAATGGCACATTACAAATTGGCGATAGCGACCAAATAGCCGTTACCACCGGCATTACAACGATTGGCGATTTTAGGCAAAAGCACATAGCAGCAGGGGGCGAAGGTGCACCACTTGCGGTATATGGCGATTACTTATTTTTTGCAAATCCTAATGAAAATCGCATTTTATTAAACATGGGTGGCATTGCTAATTTAACGTTTTTACCTAAAAGCGGTGATGCAAACAGCGTGTTTAGTAGCGACATTGGCCCAGGTAATACCATTATGGATGGATACGTGCAGCAGCATTTTAAAGGCATGCATTTTGATGATGGTGCAAAAATAGCAAAAACCGGTAAGGTAAATACACCCTTATTAAATGCATTGTGTAGCAACGCATTTTTTAAGCTTGCGCTGCCTAAAACGACTGGACCTGAAGTATTTAATTTAGCGTATTTGCATGCTGCTCAGCTGCAAACAAATACACAGCACTTAAGCCATGAAGATGTAATGGCAACTTTAAATATGTTTAGCGCGGCGGTAATCGCTAATGCGTTAAATGAATGCGCGCAAAGTGCTAAAGAGTGTGTGGTGTACGCAAGTGGTGGCGGTATTCATAACCCGTTATTAATGGCCCAGCTTAATACGCTGTGCCCGAGTATAAAAGCGTTTAAAAATACAGATGATTTGAGCATAAACCCCGATGCCAAAGAAGCCGTGCTATTTGCTATTTTAGCCAACGAGTGCCTAGCAGGTGAGCAGCAACACCTAAATAACACTGCGCAGGGTATTGCTGGAGTTACTATGGGTAAAGTAAGTTTTGCTGATTAAGGTTTTATGAGTTTGTATACCAACACATTAAAAAAACGAAAATAAACTTGAGCTCATATTACGAAAGTATTTTTTAACGCCGTGTGGCTTAACTTGGCTTTTAAGCTGTTGCTGTTTTTTATAACCTGCTTCAAATGCAGTTACTTGCATATCAAACTGCAAACTATTTTTTAAAGTAGCGTTTAAGCCATGCAACATCAATTGCATTACCAAGCAGTGGCTTTGGGTAATTTTACTCAAAGTTAAATACACATAACCGCGCTCTAAATCAGCATTAATCAGTGTTTTTTCAGTAAAGTATTGTGCATCACGCGCACTAGGATACGTTGCGCTCAACGAAATAATATCGTTTTCATGGGCGTCGTCAGGCAATACGCATTGCAGCGTTATTTCGTGCATAGCGCTGGCTTGCAAGGTTAACTGCTCGTATTCCATAGTGTGGCCCATAGCCGCAGAAAGGGGATCTTCAAAAGATTGTAACGCAAATGTGAGTTGCGTCATTGGTGTGCTCATTTACTTCAACTTCTAGATTATAAAAAATACAGTTCGAGTTTAAATTATCACCTATTTTGATTGCAGTTTTATGACAAATTGCGCTTAATCGAATAATAGCTGTTGTTTGATAAAAAAAGATCGTTATTGTTCTTTCTCATTCGGTTTTGGAATGGTTTCTCACACATCTGGAATGAAGAGCTATATAAGGCGTTTATGAGCGATAACAGGTTATTAATATTGGCTAAATATCGTCGTTAATTGATTGGTTAAACTGCGCTTTGCGCATATATCCATGAAAATGAGCGCTGCGCGCAAATTGGATTATTTAACTTTACCTAAAAACTCTAGAAGACTTAGTAATAGTAATACCTTAGGTAATTTGTTAAAACTATATAAAGTAGATAAATGAGCGCTAAGTCGGTAGAAATATGCGCGATGAGCGCACTATTAAATTGTTAAGTAGCTATACGGAGTATCATACTATCCAGCACGAAATGTTTAAATGGATGATGGAAAATAACCTAAATTGGTCTGCTATTTTTCACAATCACATTGATTTGATTTGATTTTAAAAGAAAAGGTCAAGGATATTCCGGAAATAGAAACTTTATCTGACAAAGATAAGGTTTATTGGAAGAATATATATGAAAATAACTTCCCTAAACAGTTGAGAAACACAACATTCCTAATGATGTTTGGGCATTTCGAGGAAATGCTATATCTCTTATGGAAACAGTACAATCCTTTAAATATTGAGTTGGACAAAAAAGGTTTTGGAATTACGAAATTCAAAACCTATATTAAAACGACATTGCAAACAGACATTGGGCAGCATCACGCATATCAGCAAATATCTGATGCTCAAAAAATTAGAAACTCTTTGCTTCACATTGCGGGGAGAGTGTCACTATCAAAAGAGACTAAAGCATTAAACGATTTAATTGTCCGTAACCCAGATTTGTATTGTATTCATCTAGATAGAGTGCAATTAAGCTATGATGGTGTTTTAAATTTTCAAAGAGCAGTTCGCAGTATCACTGAAGAGCTACTTAACAAAGCATTAAAGTCGGATTCGTAACAGTTGGCTCGGTTTCGCTTCGCTACACATTATAGCCAACTATTTCTCACCGCTTAATGCGGCGTTAGTTTTACGGAGACACAAGCAGTGGCAGTTGAAAATCTACAAGATCTAGCTAAAGAAATTGTTGAGAATGGCGTATCACTGTCGGCTATTCATTACGTCTACATTACTCTGGTGGCCTTAGTATCTGCGGCATTGGGTGCATACTTTGGTTCCTATTTAAAAAAACGAGGCGAAGAACAAGCCCTCAAAGATAGCTTTGATGATGTGATTGACCGACTTGAAAGAACGACTCGTTTAACTGAAGAAATAAAGTATGCGATAGGAATTGGGACTATAGAGCATCAAATTAAATTTTCGAAGCTTCACGAAAAGCGAATTGAGGTTATCGAAGGACTTTATCATCGTTTGGTTAATATGGAGTCGAAAGGCAAGGATTTCGTTTATAGCTCGGGGCCTACACACGAACTCGGGTCCCAGTTTGATGCAGCCAGCAAAGCTGTTGATGAATTCATTTCTTACTCAAAACTCAACAAGTTTTGGATGGATAAAGCGCTTTTTGATGAAATCGAAAGTATTGCGCTTAGTCTAGATAGTATGATTCATGGTGCTGCTTTCAATTGTGGTGTTAGCCCAGCTAATACAGCCCAGTTCACTCAATCAATGGAAGAACTTCAGAAGATTGTAAAAATTATGGACAAAGGGATTCAATCTGCGAAAGAGAAAGTCATTGAAAGTATAAGAAAGACGTTGGAGCCAGATGAAAACTAACAATAAATTGCAGCGGGCAAAATTAGCTTCGCAAACTTTGCCCGCTGAATTGGGCGTTATATTTTTTTTCGAGTTAGTAGGAATTTTTAAAGGGATTTGAATTGAATGAAATTTTTCAAACTTACAGTGCTAATATTATTTGCTTTAATTATTGGTGCAGCACTGTCATACCAGAAAATCATCTCAGACATATTAATACCTCAGTATGTTGACTGGGCTTATGAAACTGAAAGAAAAGGCTTTGAGTCAGGAATTCCACTAAATTCACGAGAATTAGCTTTGGCAGCTGATATAGGAATTCAAAAACCAGAGAAAGTTAGGATTGTACATGTTGAAGAAGTACCGTTTCCATACGAAAACTTCGCTCTAAAAACACTAGGTGAAGCACTAGGTTTTATTGGTGAAGGTATTACTAATAATGCCCAGGCTTTCGGTTATTTCATTTATGTTCGTAATGGATATGAGCTCAATAGGCCAAAATTGGCTCATGAATTGGTTCATGTGCTACAAATCGAAAGATCTAGTCTTGACCAAGTGATAACTCAGCACTTCTCTGACATAGCTGAATTTGGTTACGACCAAGCACATTTAGAAGTCGAGGCTTTTAAAGCAAATAAACAGTATGCAGCTGATTGGTAATTAAGGTTAAAGGGGGCAAATTTTGACTTCATACATCAAGGTTTACCAGTGTCTGCTGATGCCACACTAACTAAGCTTGCAAGAGTACACCTATCAAATTAACTATATCCCTAAACCTTAAATGTACTTGAGTGGCTAGCAAAATACGTGTAGTCCAGTTAGATAAAAGAGTTGTTCAAATATAAAAGGAATTAAAAATGAAAAACGTTAATCCATGGCTTATATCTGCTCTTATTTTAGCTTTATTAACTAGTATTTTCAGGATCTGGTTTGGCAACTCTATGATCGGTTTTTTTATTGCACTAATCCTTTCTTTAGCATGTATCCCTTTAATAAAAACAGTGCAGGGGAAAGGCAATATAAAAGGTGAGTAAATAGATTTTTATTTCATAGTTAAACTTTCTAAAAGCCGAACTAAGGTATTTAAGTTATTAGCACTATCGTTCATTGCTACTGTTGGCGTGGTAGAAGTCTTAAGCTTTTAAGCTAGGGATAAGTTCGAGCTCGATACGTTATCTTAAGATAGTTTGCATTGATGATATTGTTTATAACAGCTCAATTAAAATAGCCCCTGTATTAAACGTAACGTTTAATACAGGGGTTTTATAGTTTTAGGTTAACCGATTAAACACGCAAAGCGCATTAAAACGAATACTGCAGCCTTAATGAGATTGCATTGCCCGATGTGATAGTACCGCCTGCCTCGTAGTAATCGGCTTTAATGTAGTCGGCCATAAATTTTATGTTTTTGTTTACGGTATAGTTAACGCCAAGGGCGTAGGTTTTTGCGTCTTGGTTTTCTTGCTTGAGCTTAAGTAAGCTATAGCGGCCTGTAATTTCCCAGCCTGGCTCTGAGCTTGCGCCTAGTTTTGCGTTTTTATATTTTCGGTTTCCGCCCGATAGTTGATAACCAAATTGCAAATAGCCGCCTTCGTAATCATTGGTTGACTCTTCAATACTGGTTACTTGTGCTTGTTGCCACTCGGCCATCATGGTAAATCTGTTTTGTAGCCATAGTAGTTCTACGCCTTGTTGCGAAAGGCTATCGGCATTAATTTTATCGCCTTCTATTAATGAGTCGGCGGTATAAACTTCAAGTGGTTCATTTACTCTAAATTCGTTGCCATCGTACTGCCTCTCACTAAATGCAACCCCAAGATGTAATAAGTTAGTATCTTGCTGCCATGGCACCCAAGCTACGCGCCCTGTAATAGCAGATGTTGCTTCGTTTTCATCGGGCTCGTAATAACCTAGTTGCCAATTTACTGAGGCTATGTCCCCGGAAAGGCTAATACCTAAGCTGCGCCCTGGTGAAAATGCTTCGCTTATCATGCTGCGCTCAAGCATTAGCAATTTACGCGAGCTGGTTAGTTTTTCTAGGCCAAAACCTTCTTTTTGCTGGCCTATGGTCAAATCGGCATATTTCCAGCCCGAGTATTCTAAATAGGCGTCTTTTATTTCGGTTTCGCCATCGGCAAAGCCAAGTTGAAATTTACTTTTCCAGTCTTTGCTTATGTCTGATTTAAAACTTAGGCGTGCGCGGCGTATTTCAGAGGTGCTTTCTGAGCTGTTGCTGTCGTATTGATCCTCTAATAATGCGGTATCAAATTTGTTGTAGTCGAGCATGATATAGCCACTTAAATCTATATCGTCGTTAATTTTGGCAAAACTTGCATTACTAACAAAGCAAAGTGCTGAAAGTGCCGCATAAGTAATCGTTTGTTTAGAGGTCATGTTAGGCTGCCTTTGTTTGTTTTTCGGCTAAGTAACTTACTTTTAGTTGCGCTACGTCTCTTAAAAAGTCGATGTGTTCTATATCTACGGCAACGACGTTTAGCCCTGTGCGCTGTTTTAAATCATTGATGAGAATGGCTTGGTTTTGTGGGGTTATGTTTTCTATGCGCTCGTAGCAAACGCTTTGTACTTCGTAGCGTTTTACAAATACGCTTGAGTCAATCAAAAAGGCAATTAAGCAAATAATACCGTTAAGAATGCTTAGCTCAATTAAACTCATTTGCCCTACAGAGGTAAGTAAAGCAATGGCAGTAACAAGGAATAAGTAGGTCATTTCTTTAATAGAGATAGACTCAGTGCGATACCTTAGCATGGTAAATACGGCAAATAGGCCAAATGCAAATTCCATCGACATATCAACGCCGTGCAGCAAAAAGGTAATAATAAAAACGCCTACACCAAATAAAATAAATGAGCCTGCCACCACTGCATTTTTACTAATACGAAAGTAACAGCCATAGCAAAGTACAGCCAGCGATAGGATGTTTACTAAAAAGCGGGAAAGAAAAATAAGATCTAATTTTGTCATTTTAATTATTCTCTAAAGGTAAAAGCGGGTTAGTGCGGTTAAGGTGTTTTAAATGGGCTAAAACAGGTTTAAAGCGGTTTACTTTTAAGCGCTCGGGGTAGAGCAAAGCACAGCCAATACAGTATTTACTAAACGAGGCTGGGAATATGTGGTGTTTACTCATGAGCTTATAAAATGGCGAGTGTTTTGTTTTTTTACTTTGCTTAAGCTCGGCAATAAAAAAGCCCGGTAAGGTTATTTTGTTATCGCCTTTTGGGGTGTTGTACCACAAGTTAAAATCAAGCGTTAAGCGCTCGGCTTTTTCTTCGTTAGCTAGGGCTATGCGGTTATAGCCGCTTTGCTGGGTTACATTTAAATGTGCAAAGTTGTTTTTCATTTGCTCTTTAATAAACGCCGTGCTGTTAGCTTGCTCGTTGCTAGTTTGCGCGAGCTTTATACGTGTTTTGACTGTGCGGCTTTGGTTGTTTTTTAGTTTTACTTCTAGGTATTCGGTGGCGGTATCAACGTAGCGCCTTTGGCGTACTTTGTAGCGATTAAGCTTACCGTTATGATGGGCTTTATATAAATCAAGTTCGGGCGTATCAAAGTACTGATTATAATAAGAAAATAAACGCTTACCTTGTATATCAAGTACCCTATACTGGCCTTGTATATGAGTAAGCAGCTCAGGTAAAAAAGACAGTGGTAGCATAAACTTGCTGTCTACACGGTTCATTAAATTAGCGTTATTAAGATCGTTTAACCCGTAACCTTCAAACGGGGCGAGCAACTCGTTAATTAAGCTTGTTAATGAGCCTCGCGCATCTGGCTTTTCAGGCTGAGCCTGCTTATTTTTAGTATTTATAGCAGTAATTGCTACAGGTGAGATTGAAGCGTCCTTTTCAAAAAGTTCATCCTTAAAACGTGCTTGAATTGTCATAATTTTCTCAGATTATTAAATTGCAAAGTAATAGAGGCGGTGCCAGAGTGCTGGCACTGCGCAAAGGATGGGCTGTTTATCGAGAGCAAAATCCGCTGCCGTCGCCAGCTGAAGGCAATGTGCCATCGAGCTGCGCGGCCATATTTGCTACGCGGTACTGCATAAAAGACGTTAAGCCGTAAAACTGCCCCGTTGTAGAGGTAAGGTTTTGCTCAAAGTAGGTTGAGCCATAAAAGCTAGTTGGGTCGTTTTGTACGTGCTCACGAATTAGGTCGGCTATTTCATTTACGCGTGCGTTAAATGTGTCGCTTGAAAGTGAGCCATTAATAAGCTGCGTTAAATAACTGTGGTACACATCAAGGTTGCTTTGCTCGGCAAATACATTAGCGATTAACGGGCGTTCGCTTAATGCGCCGCTTACAGGCTCATCAATGTAGAGCTCCCTTATATCTACGCTATTACAATCCATGTTAAATGTGCCGAATGACTCGTTAAAGTCCCATGGCAAAATACTAAATACACCATCGTCATCGTAAATATAATAGTTATGAGCAAGCGGCCCGTGGTAGCTATCTAAATTAGAAAGTGAAGTACTTACCGACATATAACGTAAAAGCGTGTCTATATCTATGGCGCTTGTTTCGCCGTTATCGAGCGATTCTACAAAGTTAATAAATGCGCCGTTATCGGTGGTGCCTTCGTTGGTTTGCAGGTTTATATCGGTGTAGCTTTGTATATCGTCACCTAGCCATAGTAAATCGCTGCCTGTGCCATCTGGCTTGTATAAATCGCCGTTACTGTTGGCAAAGTGTTTTTCAACAAATTCGCCATCTACGGCTTCTACCATTAAATACAAACCAAATAGTTCGCCGTTTACATAAAAGTTAACGTAGGCATGCTCAGGGGTTGGCACGCCCATTTCATCCATTAGCTCGTAGGCAATTACTTCACGCATGTACGACGGGTCGTTAAACGAGTTTTGTAATGTGAACTTTTTTAGCCCAAAAAACTTTTGCCCCGACACATATTCGTTAATATCGACCTTAAAGCTGTAGCGGTCGCTGCTAGAGTTGGCAACGCTGCTTAAACTTGAGCCGCCTTTAGTGCGAATTGCCACGCTGTCTAGCGTTACCCCGTTAAAGGTAATAGCTGTTTCGTGGTATTCCTCATCAAGTGGGTTGTCTAGGATGTCTTGCCAGTTTTCGTCGGTAATTGTAATAGAAAGCGTATTAACAGCCGTGGGTGTAAATGCGCTTGCAACTGTATTTTCACTACTTGGGGTTGGTGTTAAAAACGCATGAGTAAAATCGGTACTGTTACTTAGGCCGTAACTAAAGCCCGTGGCTACATCGCTCTCGTCCCAATCAATGTAGTCAATTACTTCGTCGTTAAAAATTAGGCTTAGCTCGTCTTCTTTGCCTAATTTAAAGGGCACGTAGTTAGTACCTGGATCTTCATCGGTGGCATAAATAGTAATGTATTGGCCTGCGTATAAATCTATGTCGGGCAGGGTAACTGGGTCTATATCGTCGCTTTCATCAATAACGTGGTAGTTGGCTAAGTTAATTGTGTTTTCGCTGTTATTGTATAGCTCAAACCAGTCGTTACCATCGTCTGCGGCGCTTGCCACCACTTCGTTAATAACGAGTGGCCCGTGAGTTGCTTTGCTGTTTTGGCTAAGCTCTGTTGGAGTTAATACCGCAATTGCATCGCTGCCATCAGGGTAGCGGCCATAGCTGTAACCACTTAGCGCTTGGCCTTTATTCCACGATAACTGCTCTATAATTACATTGTTACTGTAAAGGCTTACGGTATCGCTTGAACCTAATTTAAACGCAACGCTTGGCAGGTCGCCTAAATCATCAGTGCTTGCGTAAATACGGTAAAACTCACCAGGCGATAACGTAATATCAGGTAGAGCAAATTGCTCGTTATTGTCATCACTTAGTGTGTAGTTGGCTAAATAAACATCGCTACTGCTTGTTACATAAAGCTCTATCCAATCCTCAGAGCCGCTGCTGTCTTTTGCTACTACTTCGTTTATACGCAGTGGCGCATCTTCAGCAATTAGCGTAGTAACAAGTGTAGAGGTATCGGCAGTTTGGTTAGCTGCGCCCTCTGTTGGCGCTAATGTTTGCGCTGTACCGGTACCATCGGTGTATAGGCCGTAGCTAAAGCCTTCAGCGGCTTCGCCTTCTTCCCAATCAAGTACAGACACCGCAGTGCCGTCCTCGTATAACGTGACTGCATCGTCACTCCCTAATTTAAAGGTAACGTAATAACCGCTATCGGGCGCTGTGTCGGTTTCATCAATGGCTTGAATAACAATAAACTCACCTTGCGAAAGCGATACAGCAGGTAAAGCTTGAGGCTCTCTGTCGGCGTTATCATCAACAAGCGAAAATACCGATAAGTCGGCTATGTCTGCAGTGGCGTATAGCTCAATCCAATCGTAGGTGGTATCACTTGGGCTTGCGACAATTTCGTTAATAACTAAGCCCGTGGAGGTGGTTGTTGATGATGAGTCAGTTTGCTCTGTGCTGGTGTCGCTACTTTGTTCACTACCACCACAACCATACAAAAAGGCAGTAGAGGCAATAACTGAATAAAATATAAAGGGTTTTATATTCATATATGCATGCTTATTATTTTATTAAAGTGTGCAAACTATAAAAATAGAAGGTGCAAACAATGTGTAAACTTTTAGTAATATTCAGTATAGTGAGCTTAATTACTCACTTTAAAAGTTACCTTAACCCTATGTTTAAACAATTAGTTTTATTGTGCGCGTTAAGTATGCCGCTAGTAAGCATTGCCGCTACTGCGCCATTTTCGGGCAAGATAAGTACTCAAGCACTGTTAAGCGATTACGATAAGTTTAATAAGCAGTACAACGCATTTACGCCAACCGAGGAAGATATAGCCCTAATGCAAAAGCTAGAAGGCAAGGAGCTAATTGTATTATTTGGCACCTGGTGCCACGACAGCCAGCGCGAAGTACCAAAGCTGATTAAGTTACTTGATGAATCTAAAGTTACACTTGCCAGTATTGACTACGTGGCCGTGGGTTACAACAAACGCGATGATGCAGGCGTTGCACAGGCGCACGACTTGCAATACACGCCAACATTTATAGTAAAAGACGATGGAAAAGAGTTAGTACGTGTAATTGAAAAACCAAAAGGCACATTGGCGCAAGATTTAACTAAGGGTTTGTGAATAGAGCTTGGGGATATGAGAGTTTACCAATATAGCAAATAGATTTATGAGGTAGCTGGTGAGCTGCTATGAGTAATCTCTTAGTATTATAATGTGTGAGGTTGAGGTTGAGGTTTAATCCATATGTTTTTTTTAAGTATAATAAAAAGTTAAAAGCATGATTTGTCTGTGTTAAAGTGAAGATGGTTTATGGGCAGATTTTTGGTCGCGTTTCGCGACCTGTGAAAAAATTGTTCGAGAGAACTGCCTATTAGTAGATTATCATCATTATGAGGCTACCTGAGAAAAGTGCCTAGGAGTGCCCATAAACCATTATTTAAAAGGAATTAATGTTGAGTAGGCTAAAGAATTTAAAGGGTGCAGCAACTAAGCCTCAGTTGGCTAGTATTTTGAATGTAAGCCCTGTTTTTCTGACAAAGTGTTTGTATATTATAAAGCCTGAGAATCAATATCATCAGTTTGAAGTAAACAAAAAGTCGGGTGGTAAAAGAGTGATAACCGCCCCTAGTGAAGACCTCAAAGGTCTTCAATCAAAACTATCTGAATTGTTGCTGGACTGTATTGATGAAATAAATACATTAAAATACCCAGACTCACAGCTAGTATCTCCAAAAAAAAATATTTCAAAGAAAAATGATCCTTCAGCAGAGGTTTTGAAAGTTAAAATTTCAAATGCTGCCATTAAACAGCCCTACTTATCTCATGGCTTTACACGACAACGTTCTATTTTGACCAACGCAGTTATGCATTTAGGGCAAAAGAGTGTATTAAATATTGATCTTGAGAATTTTTTCGACTCTTTTAACTTTGGCCGTGTTAGAGGGTTTTTTATAAAAAATAAAAACTTTGAATTATCGCCATCTATTGCAACAGTAATTGCTCAAATAGCATGCTATAAAGACACCCTACCTCAAGGGAGCCCATGCTCTCCAGTAATAACCAATTTGATCACACACCACCTAGATATTCGCTTAGCTTCGTTAGCTAAGAGGTACAAATGTACTTATACACGTTATGCTGATGATATAACTTTCTCAACTCGATTATCTGTTTTTCCACCGGAAATCATGTGTGATTCGCTCAATGGATTTGCCCCAGGTAAAAGGCTTAAAAGAGCAATTAAACATGCTGGTTTTAGTATTAACGAAAGAAAAACTCGCATTCAGTATAAAAACTCTAGACAAGATGTTACCGGTTTGATTGTTAATAAAAAGCCAAATGTAAAAAGTGAATATTGGCGAACAGCTAGGGCTAAATGTAATTCATTATTTAATACTGGTCATTTTATTACCAATAAGAATGGCAGGTCAGTCGAAGGGAATATCAATGAGCTTGAGGGACAGCTGAATTTTATAGATCAAGTTGATCACTACAATAGAATGAGACAAAGCCCTCCGTTAAGTCCAGAATATAGTCTTAAAAATTATGGTAAACGTACAAATGGCTTATTATCAGGTAGAGAGACTGTGTTTAGTAAGTTTTTGTTTTATAGATTATTTTATGCAAATGAAAAACCTACTATATTATGTGAAGGTAAGACCGATAATGTTTATTTAAAGTCCGCAATTAATCAATTACATAATCAATATAAGCAACTAGTTAATATTGGTGATGAGTATAAGTTACTAGTTAGGTTTATAGAATATTCGAAAAGAACAAGGTTTCTATTAGAGCTATATGGAGGCGCTGACTATTTAAGAGGTTTTATCGATACATATGCAGTTAAGAGTAAGATATATAATGCTCCTAAGCCAGAGAACCCAGTAATTATTTTTATTGATAATGATGATGGACCCAAGCAAATAGAGACTTTATTACAATCTAGAAACTTTAATAAAAAAACGACTTTGGTTCCCAATACCTTAGATCCGAAGAAAGATGTAAGAAAAGCTGAATTTATACATGTTATTGATAATCTATATGTTGTTTTTACACCCCGCGGCGATCAAGATGAAGACACTGATATTGAATATTTTTTTGGTGACGATGCTAGATTGAGAAAACATACAAATGGAATGTTTTTCAACACTGTACAGAATCGAGACCCCTTGAAAGACCTTAGCAAGGAAGTATTCGCAACTCAGATAATTAAAGCTCAAAAAAAACATATTAATTTTAATGGACTGATTCCATTATTAGACCGTATTGTGAATGTCATAAATCACTATGATTCTGTTAAAGGCTTATAGACGTCCCGTCTTTATTCAGCCACGTTCTATTTAGCGAGCGCTTATCTCCATTTATATGGCTTAGTACTCTGATCTAGTTTTACTCACATAATCACTATTCACTAAACAGGCTTTTCTCGAATGCTTGCGCAGCATGCGAGGATGGTCTGTCTTTATAATGCAGTTGATAAAGTGGCCGAGAGAGTTGCTCGTTACTTTTTTGGCTCAGGCGCGTTAATTTACCTAACTGCACTAAATCTTCAGTGACTACATTTGGCAGTAAAGCGACCCCCATACCTTGAGCAACAGCCCTTGCTATGGCTTCGTTGCTGCCTAATTGCATACTTTGCTCTGCTTGTACGCCATGCTCTGCTAATAACTTTACCGACATTTCTAACGTGCCAGAGCCTGGCTCGCGTAATAACCAAAACTGTTTATTTAACCACGCTTTTAAGTTTTTAGTGGGCTTAAAGTTACTCGGTATAACAACACTCATTAAATCGTTTTGCCAGTGCTTACTTATTATATGTGGCTCGGTAGGTGTGCCTTCAACCAATGCTAAATCGATGGTGCACTCTAGCAACGCATGCTCAATTTGCGCGGTATTAGCCACTTGCACTTCTACTTTTATATGTGGGTATTGGGCGCAAAATTTAGCTAAATAAGGCGGTAGCCAATAACTGGCAATGGTGGTGCTGGTGCCAATAACGAGCGTACCGCGCTTTAGCCCTGTGCGCGATTTAATATCGTCAACGGCGGCTTTTTCGATAGCAAAAATACTACGCGCATGATCATACAAGGCTTGTCCGCCTTCACTTAAGGTAAGTTTTTTACCCTTAGATGCACGTTCAATAAGTAGAATATTTAACTGATACTCAAGCTCTTTTAGCGCTTTAGAAACAGCGGGCTGGCTTATAAAAAGCGCCTCGGCTGCGCCTGAAAAGCTACCCAATTTAGCCACTGTATAAAACACCCTAAGTGCATGTAAGTTCATTGTATAACCTTAAATTTCATCACTCTTAACTGCATAACTTTAAGTTATCGAATCATGATTTTAATATATTGGAGTTATATTTTGAGCTTTCTTACAATTAAGTCAACACATCAACATTGTTTAATTGAGGGAATATTATGCTTAGCGCTATTAATAATGGGTTTCAACCTTTGGGTATTAATACTAAGCAGTACAGTGACTCTCGCTGGTGGCTAGGTATGCTGCTGGTGGTTATTTTAGCGGGGGCATCTGTTGCATTAAGTAAGTTACAAATAATGCAAAGTGCGCAATTTAGCTCACTCACTATTGGTATTGTGCTTGGCATTATTGTGGGCAACGGTGTGTTTTCGCGCATTGCTGCGCGTACAGATTTAGGTGTTGATTACGCTAAAAGTATATTGCTTAAAGCGGGCGTTGTGTTGTTTGGTTTTAGAATAACTTTTACACAAGTAGCGGGCGTTGGTTGGCATGGCCTATTAACCGATGTGGTAATGCTGCTAGGTACTTTTATATTAGCAATTCAACTTGGCAAACGTGTATTTAAGCTTGATGAGCAAACAACCATACTAATTGGGGCAGGTAGCTCTATTTGTGGTGCCGCAGCAGTTATGGCAACCGAGCCAGTTATAAAAGCACAAGCGCATAAAGTATCGGTAGCGGTGGCAACGGTAGTGGTGTTTGGCACGTTAAGTATGTTTGCCTATCCAGTAATGTTTGAGTTTATGGGGTTGAGTGAGCACGCGTACGGCATTTTTGTTGGGTCAACCATTCATGAAGTTGCGCAAGTGGTTGCTGCGGGCACAGCGGTAAGCGCCAATGCGGCCGATACCTCCGTGATAGAAAAAATGCTACGCGTAATGATGCTTGCACCATTTTTAGTGGGCTTATCGTTTTGGCAAAGTAAAAAGCATGCAAACATAAACGCACAGGGCAGCGAGCATAAATCGGGAATTACGATTCCTTGGTTTGCGGTGTTATTTATAGTGGCAAGTGGCGTGCATTCGTTATCGGTCATTCCTCAAGGTGCTACAAACGCCATTGTATGGTTTGATAATATATTGCTTACCATTGCCATGGTTGCACTTGGGCTACGTACCCACGTTGGTGCTATTCGCCAAGCGGGTATTAAACCACTGTTATTAGCAGGCTGTTTATTTTTGTTTTTAACCTTAGGTGGCTTTGCTATTAATGTAGGCATTGCGCAGCTGTTTTAAATATAACCTGCTGGAGGTAGATTGGATTAAAAAGGCCAATCTACCTCGTTTAGGTGATCAAGCTGCTCTGTTTTATTACTGTGCCCATGCCACTTTTTGGTATAAGTGCCATTTGGGTCAAACTGCGCGGTTTGCTTTTGTATATTAAAGTGGCGACCCCCACGCGGATCTACCCCTACACCGGCTATGTACTGCCAGTTACCCCAGTTTGCTGCTACATCATAATCAATAAGTTGTTGTTCAAAGTAGGCTGCACCGTATCGCCAATCAAGGCCAAGCTCGTTCACTAAACAGCTTGCTGCAATTTGCCTTGCACGGTTTGAAATGTAACCCGTGGTGTTTAGCTCTTTCATAATGGCATTTACAAGTGGGTAAGGTGTTGTGCCATTACACCAGGCTGCAAAACGTGTTGGTATAAAAGTAGTGAGTGGTTTAGTTTGTTTTTGACCTTTAAAGCTAAACAAACTGTTACCCGCTTTAAGTGCGTGCCATTTAAAATACTCTCGCCATAGCAATTCAAATTTAATCCAGTAAGTAGACTCGTTTGCCGTGTTGCTTTGCTCGTAATCTTCCACTGCTTTGTAAACTTGTTTTGCACTTATACAGCCAAAGGCAAGCCAAGTACTAAATTTGGTGGTGTTGTTAAAGCCATCAAGTTCGTTGCGAGTCGTTTTATAAGTGCTTGGCATTACACCTGCAAAATACTGCTTTAAATGTGTTTGCGCGCTGTTAAGCCCGCCATGCATTGCGCCTTTATTTGTTACACGTTCTATAGGTTTTTTGGCGCATAAGGTTATTGGTTGAGGGAGCAAACCGTTTGGCAAAGTAGAAGGTGTAATGGGGCTATTGGCGGCCTCTACCTTTTTACGAAACGGGGTAAAGTGTTTAGGTAATTCGCTTAAATCAAAGGGGAGGTCGCTTTGTTTATAGAGCGTGTCTTGCTGAGTTCCTGTAAATTGTGTATTTGGGCAATGTGCTTTGAGTAAGTTTATTTGGCGTTGCTCGTACAGGCCAAATTGCTCACTGTATACCACTTCATCAATATTTTGCTCATTTATACACGCTTTTAAAAGCGATACGGGTTCGCCTTCAAGCACATGCAGGGTTTGCCCGCGCTCAATAAGTGCTTGTTGTAGCTCGTACAAGCTTTGCATTAAAAACTGCTGCTTATGTATGCCGTAGGGTTTTTGTTGGTAGTTATTATTTTTAAACCAGTGCGGGTTTATAACAAATACAATATCAAGCGCACATTGCTGCAACGCTAGGCCACTAAAAATTGGGTTATCGGTTAGGCGTAAATCGTTTTGTAGCCAATATAAAATGCGTTTGCTCATACTTATGCTCTGGTTTTTATAATCATTAACTTTACGAAGCAAAAGCTGGTAGGGATTAGTTTTGAGGCGTTTAAAAAGGGTTTAAAAAGGGTTTAAAAAAAGGCGTTTAATAAGGGTTTAAAAAAAGGCGGTAAATAATACCGCCTCCTTTAATGTTAAATAGCCGATTTTTGTTTTGCTATCCAATCGTTTATTACGTCTTCAAGTACTGCCATAGGGAGCGAACCTTGGCCTATAACTGTGTCGTGAAAGCTGCGTATGTCAAATTGTGGGCCGAGTTCTTTTTCGGCTTTTGCACGTAGTTCTCGTATTTTTAGCTCCCCCATTTTGTACGAGAGCGCTTGGCCTGGCCATGAAATATAACGATCTATCTGATCTTCTACGGCGCTTTGTGGCAATGCCGTGTGACTGGCTAGGTAATCAATTGCTTTTTGGCGGCTCCAACCAAAGGCATGAATGCCGGTATCAACTACTAAACGCACTGCGCGCCACATTTCGTATCCTAAACGGCCAAAATCGCTGTACGGGCTTTGATAAAAGCCCGCTTCTTTACCTAAGTGTTCTGTATACAGGGCCCAACCCTCGCCAAAAGCAGAGTGGCTAAGTGTGCGTCTAAATTCGGGTACATTTAACTCCATAGCAATGGCATTTTGTAAATGATGCCCAGGTATGGCTTCGTGTAAGCTAAGTGCTTCTAAATTATATAAAGGCTGCAGTTTAGGTGTTGAGGCTAAAAAGTAAGTGCCAGGAGAGCGGTTATCGGCCGGTGGCATATAAAACGCCCCACGACTCGCTGAACCTTTAATAGTAAAGGTATTACGCGGTAAATGGCCAAAGTAAGTGGGGAGTTTGCCATACATTTTTTGCGTTATAAAAGCGGTTTTTTCTAGCAGGTCTTGCGCGTCTTTTGCGTAAAACTGCTCATCGGTTGCTAAAAATTCTAAAAACTCGCTATAGGTGCCATCAAATTCTACTTCATCAATAATGCTTTGCATTTGCGCTTTAATACGCGCAACTTCTATAAGACCTAGTTCGTGTATTTGTTTAGGTGTGGCGTTTGTTGTGGTGTAGTAATTAACGGTGTATTTGTAGTAATCAAGCCCGCCTTTAACGCTTGCAATGCCCGGCTGTGCTCTACAATGTGGCATATAGTCATCTTTAAAAAAGTCGTATAAATGCTGATAAGCCGGAATTACTTTGTCTTCAATTACAGCTTGGGCTTTTTGTTTTAAGCTTGCTTTTTGCGCTGTACTAAAGGTATTAGGTATACGCGTAAAGGGCTCGTAAAGGGCGCTGTTTTCGGGGTTTTTAACTATATGCGCACTAATGCTTTGGCTGTAATTTTCAAAGGTTTTGCAGTAATGAGTAAAGCCTGTTTTTATACCTTCTTTCATTAAATCAATATTTTGCTGATTAAAGCGCGGGTAGTCGGCAAGGCTTATTAAAAATGCGTCGTAATCATCAGCTGTTAAAAAAGCCATATTAGCGGGTGCTTCAGCAAAATAAGTATGCCAGCCACTTAAAAAATTAATCGGAAAATACTTATCTTGATAAAGGTAGCTTTGCTGCTCGGTTTCTCGCTCATATTTAAATAAGCGATAGTTCATTAGCTGCTCGTTGTTGAGCGTTTTTGGGTCAATGTTGGCTAAGCTTTTTAGTACGCTGTTGTTATAAGCTTGGCGCTTTGCAATGGCTTGCTCGCTCCAATTTGGTAATGTGCCATTTGGTTTCCAACCGTCTGGATCGGTTCGAAAAAATATTTTTTCAGCTTTGGCGTTTTGCCAGTGGCTATCAATAATGGTTTTTAAATCGCCGTTACTGTCGGCAAGGCTTGGTAGAGAGGTGGCAGCTAAGCAAATAGCTAAAATACGTTTTTTAAACATAGTTATCCGTTATTGGCGAGTTAGTCGCGCTTTTTTATTTTAATTTGTGCTCAATATAGTACCAAGTTAATTTAATCAATGCGCTTACTTTTACAGCTCATAGTTATTGGTTTTATATTTTGGTTGAACAAATTTCACTGCGTAACTGAGTGGCGCACTAGTTTATTGTTTTATCAGCGTTTAGAATGATTAAAACTTATTATAAAAAATGACCGTCATGTTTAATAAAGTAATCGCCTTAATTGATGAAGCTAACAACCAAGATCCAAATACTGAGCAATTTAATGGGCAAAGCGTGCCCAAAGAAAGCCTCTATGCTACTCGTATGAGCGACATGCTTAGCCGTTTTAACCCAGGTGCAGATGAGCTTATGCAAATTGCAGTGCGTGGGCAGCATATACAACGCTGGAAGTCGCCGCGTAGTGACTTTGAAATGAACAAGCAAGGCTATCATCAATGGCGCAGTGCACTTTATATATTTCATGCAAGTAGTGTTGTAGCGCTTATGCAACAAGCTGGGTACAGCGATGCTGAGCAAAACAGAGTGTACGATGCAGTCGCTAAAAAAAATATTAAACGTAACCCCGACAGCCAATTAGTAGAAGATATAGCAAGCCTTGTATTTATTGAGCATTACATGCTCGGGTTTGCTAATGCAAAGCCAGATTATAATGAAGAGAAATGGATTGGGATTATTCGCCGTACATGGCAAAAAATGTCAGATGACGCGCATGAGTTTGTACTTGCAGGTAATATTACATTGCCCGCACCTTTAGTTGGCCTTATTCATAAAGCACTTGAATAAATAATAAAAGCATAAAAATAAAAAGGAATTTTAAATGTATTGTCCTCGTAGTAATACGCCACTTGAACCTTTACTTGTTGGCGGCATTACTGTTTTTACGTCAGAGCAAGGCGGCGTATTTTTTGATAACAGCCAAATTTTTAAGTTTAGCTCGCCAGAGTTAAAGCACGGTCAGGTATTACTTAAGTATTTGAGCAATTACATTGAAGGTGAGGGCGATGTATCATCGCGAGTAAATTGCCCAAAGTGCCCAAGCATAGTGATGATGCGCCGGTATTTTTCACCGCTCAAAGTGGTTGAAATAGACGAATGCCCAGGTTGTGCAGGAATATGGCTTGATAGTGGTGAGCTAGCAAAAATACACGAAAACCATTTAACACCCAAAGAGAGAAAGTTGTTAGCCCACGAAATGGCAACTAACCATGGGTTTATAACTATTAAGCCACCAAAATCAAAATATTACCCCAAAGCGCCTAAAAATACCCAAGCCACGACAGTTGAACGGTTGGTGCAATTGGCATTACTTAATCTTCAATAAAAAACGGCGTACTAAAAAGTACGCCGTTTTTTTGTAATAAATTAACGCTTATGCAGTTTATTTATTACGGTTTTCTTTTGCAAAGGCACGTATTTTACGTTTTTGCGAAAGCGTTACTTTGTTAGTACGCCCTGCAAATGGGTTATCACCTTCTCTAAATTCAATTTTGATTGGGGTACCCATAATTTTAAGTGCTTTACGGTAGTAGTTCATAAGGTAGCGTTTGTAGCTATCTGGTAAATCATGAACTTGGTTACCGTGAATTACAATACGTGGCGGGTTATAACCACCGGCATGCGCGTATTTAAGCTTAACACGACGACCACGAACAAGTGGCGGCTGGTGATCGGCCTGTGCCATGTCCATAATACGGCGAAGCATTGCGGTGCTAATACGCTTAGTTGCTGACTCGTACGCTTCATCAACCGATTCAAATAAGTGGCCAACACCTGTACCATGAAGTGCAGATATAAAGTGCAAGCGTGCAAAGTCAATAAAGCCTAAACGGCGATCAAGCTCTGTTTTAATACGATCTTTAACGTAATCATCAAGCCCATCCCATTTGTTCACGGCAATAACCAATGAACGACCTGAGTTAAGCGCAAAACCTAATAAGCTTAAGTCTTGATCAGAAATACCATCGCGAGCATCAACAACAAGTAGAACAACGTTTGCATCTTCAATTGCTTGAAGTGTTTTAATTACTGAGAATTTCTCAACTACGTCGCTTACTTTTTTACGCTTACGAACACCTGCGGTATCTATCAAAATATATTCTTTGTCGTTACGGGTCATCGGAATATAAATAGAGTCGCGGGTTGTGCCTGGCATATCGTATACAATTACACGTTCTTCACCGAGTATGCGGTTTGTAAGTGTAGACTTACCTACGTTAGGACGGCCGATAATCGCCAGTTTTACAGGTTTATCTGCAAATGCTTGATGGTCTGTATCGTCACCTTCGGCTTCTTGATAAAGGTCAATTAGCTCTTCGTCATCATCGGCAACGTCTTCATCTAGTGCGGCAAGTTCTGCAATCACAGGTTGTAACGTGTGCTCAAGTAGTAATGTAATACCACGGCCATGTGCAGCTGCAATGTGATGTATTTCACCTAATGATAATTGGTAAAATTCAGCACAGTTTGAGTCGGCGTCAATGCCGTCTGTTTTATTAGCAACCACAAAGCACTTTTTCTCTTGCTTGCGCAAGTGATTAGCAATGGCTTGGTCGGCTACGGTCATACCTACGCGGGCATCAACCAAAAATAATACAATATCGGCTTCTTCAATGGCGAGTAACGACTGGTCGGCCATTTCGGTTTCGATGCCTTCTTCAGAGCCATCAATACCACCCGTGTCTACCACGATAAATTCATAGCCATCGTAATTAGCTTGGCCATATTTTCTATCTCGTGTTAAACCTGGAAAATCGGCTACGAGTGCATCACGAGTACGTGTTAAACGGTTAAATAATGTGGATTTGCCCACATTGGGTCGCCCAACTAGAGCGATCACGGGAAGCATAAACTACCTCTTTAAAAAACAACAAAAGGCTTCGCAGTGCGAAGCCTTACAAAAAACCTTTAAGTGTTAGCTAGTTAGTTCGGTATTTTAACCGCGCTAACTTCACCATCACGGGTGTATAAAATTAGCTTGTCGTCGGCAACAACGGGCTCAACAAAAAAGCCTGAGCTGTCAAAGTCTTCACGCGCTACTAACTCGCCAGTTTCTTTGTTAAGCCAATGTAGGTTACCTTCTTGGTCACCTAAAGCTAAGTGGCTACCTGCAACTGCAGGGCCTGTAAGGTACCAACCACGTAGAGCGGGTTGGCTCCAACGTTCAATACCTGAATTTTTATCTAATGCGTAAATTACGCCATCGCTATCTACTAGGTAAATAGTTTGTGCATCCATCGCAATTTCGCGGTAGCTGCTGTATTCACGCTTCCATACTACGTTGCCTGAGCGAATATCTACCGCTGCTAGGTTGCCGTTGTAGGCAATTGCATAAGCATAAGGGCCGCTAATAATTGGCTGTGTATCTACATCAACTAAACGTTCAAATTCTGATGCGCCTTTAGCTACGGCAATTTCTGCACTCCATGCTGAGTAGCCGCTTTCAGAAATAAGTACACTTAATTTACCTGTTTCTAAACCTACTAACACACCACCATTTGCAACCGTTGGTGAGCTTTGGCCGCGTAAAGTAAGCGGTGGCACTTCTTGTTCAAAGTTCCAACGCTCTTCGCCTGTATCTGGGTGAAGCGCTAATAATTTACCAGAGCCTAAGTTTACAAAAATTAGGCCATCGCCTGCAGCTGGTTTAGACAGTGCTTCGCCAGGTACATTTTTACGCCATACTTCTTCACCCGTTTCGCGGTCTAGGGCAATAATAAAACCGTGCTCAGAGCCTACGTAGATTTTACCATAAGCTTGTAAAATACCACCTGATAATTTTGCTGTGCCGTTATCAGACCATGGCCAAAACGATAGGTCTTCACGTACATCGGTTTCCCATAATGTATCGCCGTTAGTAAGCGAAAGCGCTTCTACTTGACCTTCACGGCTTGCAACATAAATAGTGTCTTTGTATATAGCAGGCGATAAACGAGAAAAATAATGTTCTACACCATTGCCTACCGACTCTTGCCACACTACGTCTGTTTCAAACTGATTAACAATTTCAGGAAGTACTAACTCGTCTTCATCATCACTTGATGAACAACCCATTAGCGTTGCCATACATAAAGCAAGGGTTGCTGTTGTTATTTTTTTCATACCTAAAACCTTATGCCGCTGGGCTAGTTACTGCTAGGTCATCTAACTTAATTTGTAATAAAGGGTTAGTGTTTAAACCACCTGCATCAGCCGCTGCTTGGTATGCAGTGCGAGCTTGGTCCTTATTACCTTGCGCAATGTAAATATCGCCTTTAAGTTCTGCTACGTTGGCGCTGTATGCCTCTGGTAGTGGCGAGTTTAACGTTGTAAGTGCTTCATCGTACTTGCTTTGTGCAAGTTGAATACGTGCTAAACGAGTAATCGCAATGGCTTTAAGCTCTTCGCTTTGTGCATTTGATACAATCCAGCTTAGTTTTTCGCTAGCTAGGTCTAGCTTTTTTTCATCAACAGCGTCTTTTGCCGCAACAAATGCAGCAAGCGTTGCGTAGCTTGTATCTTGATTATTTTTAATAAATGTATCTGCAGAGCCAAGTACGTCGTCACTTTGTACAAGTGTTGTATATTCGTCAGATGCTTGCTCAGCAGTCGTAATTTGGTTTTGGTTATAAGCTTTCCAACCGTATAAGCCGCCTAAACCTACAATTACACCTAGCGCAAGTGAAATACCGTTTTCGCGAAAAAAGCGTTTAATGGCTTCTGCTTGTTGTTCTTCTGTTGAATAAATGTCCATTGTTACCTCTTAAGTTAGCTTAGCTATTTATAAGCTCAGCTAATAGCGCTTTAGCTTGTTCTAATTCTAGTGTGACTTGCTCTTTACGCTCGCGTAAATATTTGATGGTCACAACGCCTTTTTCTAATTCATCTTCGCCAATAATTACGGCAACAAGTGCATCGCTTTTATCAGCACGTTTTAATTGTTTTTTAAAGTTACCGCCGCCAGCATGTACCATAACGCGTAAGCCTGGTACGTCGCTGCGCAGTTGCGCTGCAATGGCAGGTGCTTGTACGCTTGCTTTGTCGCCCATTGCCGCTAAATATACATCAGCGTTACGGCGAATGTCACCCACGCACTCAAGTGCTTGTAGTAACAATACTAAGCGCTCTAGGCCCATAGCAAAACCAACTGCAGGTGTTGCTTTACCGCCAAGTTGCTCAACTAAGCCATCGTAGCGTCCGCCAGCACACACAGTACCTTGTGCGCCTAAGCTGTCGGTTACCCACTCAAATACAGTGCGGTTGTAGTAGTCAAGGCCACGTACTAACTTTTCATTAACCGTGTATATGACGCCAGCTGCGTCTAAACGTTCACATAAATTTGCAAAATGTTCTTTTGATTCAGCATCTAAATGCTCAGACAATTTAGGGGCATCCACTAAGATCGCTTGCACGTCTGAATTTTTGCTATCAAGTACACGTAATGGGTTTGAATACATACGGCGTTTTGAGTCTTCGTCGAGTACGTCGGTATGTTGTTCAAGGTAGGCTACAAGTGCATCGCGGTAATCGGCGCGCGCTTCGTTAGACCCTAACGAGTTAAGCTCTAAACGTACGTGCTCGCTAATGCCAAACGCTTTCCATAATTGCGCTGTTAATAAAATAACTTCTGCGTCTATGTCGGCTGTGGCAATACCAAATGTTTCTAAACCAAATTGGTGAAACTGACGGTAGCGACCTTTTTGCGGACGTTCATGACGAAACATTGGACCCATGTACCAAAGGCGTTGCTCTTGGTTGTACAGTAAACCATTTTGGTTACCTGCACGCACACACACTGCGGTGCCCTCTGGGCGAAGTGTTAGCAAATCGCCATTGCGATCGGCAAAGGTGTACATTTCTTTTTCTACTATATCGGTAACTTCACCAATAGAGCGTTTAAATAAATCGGTTGATTCTACAATAGGAAAACGAATTTCTTGATAACCGAACGAAGCTACTGTCTCGCGTAAAATGTTTTCTACTTTCTGCCAAACTTGCGTGTCGCCCGGCAGACAATCGTTCATACCGCGAACTGCCTGAATTTGTTTTGCCACTGATAAATCCTAAATACTGTTTATGTGTAATAAAAAAATGCTTACACAACAAGAATGCTAAAAATTGACCTGACATTATAGCGTTTTAGCTATAAAGGTAAACGCCAAACACCGTGGTTTGACGCTTTATACGGTATTTATTCGACTATTTTAACGTCGATAGGTGTTTGCTGCTCTTTTTGAGCAATAAAGTCGCGCACGTAGCCTTCAAGCTGATCAACAATGTTGTTGTTATCTATCCGTGCTTTTTGGCGTTCGCCATTAATATATAAACCTGAGCGACGGTTTGCACCGGCAAGGCCAATATCACTCACAAGGGCTTCGCCTGGGCCGTTTACTACGCAGCCGATTACCGATACCGATACAGGCTCAATAACATCTTCTAGACGTTCTTCTAATTGGTTCATGGTGCTCACTACATCAAACTCTTGACGTGAGCAGCTAGGGCAGGCAATAAAGTTAATACCACGTGAGCGTATACGCAGTGATTTTAAAATATCAAAGCCTACTTTGATTTCTTGAACTGGATCGGCAGCAAGCGATACGCGTAGCGTGTCGCCAATACCTTCGGCAAGTAGCATACCTAAGCCAACAGCCGATTTTACCGAGCCAGAGCGCATGCCGCCAGCTTCAGTGATCCCTAAGTGCAGGGGTTGATCTATTTCTTTAGCAAGTAAACGATACGCGCCTACCGCTAAAAATACGTCTGACGCTTTTACCGATATTTTAAACTGATCAAAATCAAGGCGGCGTAATATATCTACATGGCGCATAGCCGATTCGAGTAATGCCTCAGGTGTTGGCTCGCCGTATTTTTCTTGTAAGTCGCGCTCTAACGAGCCACCGTTTACACCAATACGAATTGGAATGTTATGCTCGCGTGCTGAGTCAACAACGGCTCTAATACGCTCTTCGCTGCCTATATTACCTGGGTTTATGCGTAAACAATCTACGCCATATTTTGCCACTTTTAAGGCTATGCGGTAATCAAAGTGAATATCGGCTACAAGCGGAATACTTACTTGCTCTTTTATGCTTTTAAACGCTTCAGCAGCATCCATAGTGGGTACAGATACACGCACTATGTCGGCACCGGCATCTTGAATAGCTTGAATTTGTGCAACGGTTGCATCAACGTCCATAGTGTCGGTGTTGGTCATCGACTGCACGGCAATAGGGGCGCCGTCGCCAATAGGCACGTTACCTACATTTATACGGGTTGATTTTCTGCGTTTAATTGGAGATTCTGAAAACATAGCGACTACTCTGCTAATGGTAATTTAAATTTGGCTAAACGATTTTTTGGAAAAGCTGAAATATCTACAGACTCACCGTTTAGGGAAATACTTACTACGTCGTGCTTACCCAGCACAACCGAAAAAGGAGCTACACCGCTCACTGTCATTTTATATCCGGCTTTTTTTACGCCAAAAGCAATGCGCTCACCTTCGCCATCATGTATTTCTACCCAACTTTCGTCGTTAAAAGCCATATCTATGGTGCTGGTGTTATCGTTTTGCTCATCGGTATTGCTAGCAGCTTGTTGAATGCTTGATGCAACAGGGGCTGTTACATTTGCAACTTCGTCTAAGCTAACTTGCTCTTCGGTTATAGGTGTAGATACAACCGGGCGGCTTGGCTCAATTATGTCTTGCCTTGGCTGCGCTGTATTAGCGTTGTTTAACTCGTTACCTTTTTGCTGGCTATCTAAAATTGAGTTTTCAATATTGATAGTACTTGTTTGCTCATCAATAGGGGTCGCATTTTGCCAAAACCATAAGGCCGATGACCCAATAACAATGGCTAAAATAATGTAGCTCACCAACATTAAGCGGCTGTCGTGGGCTTCTTTTTCTGTACGGCGCGAAAAGCTTTGCATGTTTGCAGGTTTTGTTGGCTCCGGCGGCGCTGGTAATTTAGCTAAAATAGGCGCGCTATCTACTTTTAGTTCTCGGCAGTAGTTTTTAATATACCCTTTAACAAAGGTAATAGGGCCTAGGCTTTTGTATTCATCGCTTTCAAGGCGCTGTAGCTGCGAAACCGAAAGCTTGAGCGGGCCTGTAAGTGATTCTAGGCTCACATTTGCTTGCTCTCTGTGCGCTTTTAATAATTGCCCAACGCTCGGCTCGTCGCTTTGTTGTTGCGTAGTTTCTTCTGTCATAATAGGTACGAATTTGGATCCACTAGTAATAGTCTATGCCCAGGTGTAAGTGCTATATCTGGGCTTAATTTATTCCATCGCATTAATTCATCGATTAATACATGCCGCTGGGTAGCTATGTCGTAAAGGGTATCGCCAGCTTTAATTTCGTAATAAATATTAGGATCGTTTAAATAAATTTTACTTCCGTTGATAACACGATCCGACTCCTTTAGACCATTCCACTGGAGGAGTTTTTGTAGTTTAACATTGTATCGCACCGAAATGCTAAATAGGTTTTCGCCAAATTCAATAATATGAAACGGCACCTGCAAAGGCGATACTTTAGGGTTGAGCATAGGAAGCTCGGTTTTTGCACTAGTTTGGTAGCTTTTAAATTTTACAGCGTTGGTATCTGTATTGTTTTGTGCAAATACATCAGCATTTTTTGTTGCTTCGTAAAACACAACGTTGTTATTTGGGCCATTATTTTGCGGTTTACTTGCAGACGCTTGCGTGCCTTGCGGCGCATTAAAATTAGCTTGTTTAGGTGCGCCAAACGAAATAATTTTTACTTCATCATTTGTTTGAACCGCTGGCTTTTTAGCAACCTGCTGCTGAGGCTTAGCTTCGGGTGCTGGCTTGCTTTGATGCGCAGTAGTTAACGCTGTAAGTACCGCTGCAGTATCGGTTTTAGCGCTTAGGTTTTCAGCAGGTTTTGCAGCTGTGTTTGTTTTAGCTTGGCTTGGCTGAACATGTGTTGCTGTTATATTAGCTGCTTCGGGTTCATCATTTTTAACAGTTGCCACTGTAGCTACGCTTGCTGGGGCATTCTTTTGAGGTTGCACTGGTGTTTTATCGGCAACATTTTTTTTAGTTACGGGTGTAGTAACGAGCTTAGTTGTTGCTGCTAAATTTAACTTAGCTTTTGCGGTTTCATTTAAAACTGGGCTTGGTGTTTTAGCTGTTGGAGTAACTAAACTTGTTGAAGCTGTAGGGCGCTTTTTACGCACTATTTTAATTTTTGGCTGTTCAACCTTAACTTGCTCTTCTCCGTATTGCTCTTGTAACTCTTCTAATTGGGCTTTACGGTATTTTTCGCGCAGTATTTCAAACTCTGTTTGTTTTGTACGGTTATCGCGAATTGCATAGGCTTGCTTACTCGTAGGGTAAGTTTGCATTATAGTAGCGGCTATTTTTTCAGCTTCTTCTATTCTGCCCATACGCTGTTTAATTAAATAACTTAATAATAGTGCGCGAGCCGATACGCGGCCTATGTCGTCGTGGCGTTTTAGTACTTCACCGGCTTTGTGTAAATCACTTTTTGCGTAAAATAAGGCCGCTAAACTAATCAGTGTAGATGAGCGCTGCGAGCTGTGATTAATTGCTTGTTTAAAGTAGCTTTCGGCATTTTCAAAGTCGTTAAATTCAATGGCACATAACGCAAGGTTTTCGTAGCTTTCGGCAACACGAATATAACTTGGGATTTCAATTGCTTTTAAAAACTGATCGGTAGCACGGTCGTACTCTTTAATACCACATAAAAACACGCCGTAGTTATTGAGCGTATTTGGATCATCTGGCTTTATTTCAAGGGCTTTTTGATAGGCTTTATCGGCGCGCTCGTTTTCACCTACTTGTTGGTAATAATAAGCAAGCGAGTAATGGACTTCCGGTAGCATAGGTGCAAACTCAATAGCTCGTTCTAAATTATATTTAGCTTGAGAGTTATTACCCGTATCTAGGTACTGTAAAGCAAGGGCAATACGTGTGCGTGCTGCGCTTTCATTATTGATTTTGTTTTCGATGACGGGTTTGTCACTGCCGTTATAACTACTTTCTGTTACACAGCCTGTTAAAGCAAGTGATGAAAGCGTTAAAGCAAGTAAAGATCGCATTACCTTGTCTCTGTTTTTCTATCCATAGCGTCTATCTTACCTAAAACCCTTAGTGTTGCATCATTTATTTAAAAATAAACAACTTAACCACCCTGCATAAGCTATTTACGCAGGGTGATTACACATTATGCCTGTTGGATATTTACGCTAATTGCGTTATCGTCGCGCATTTTCTTTTTCGCCATACGCTTAGTACGGTCAACAACATCGCCGGCTAATTGACCACAGGCTGCGTCAATATCATCGCCTCGAGTACGACGAACAATACAGGTAACGCCAGCGGCTTGTAATACCTTAGAAAAACGGTCAATACGGCTGTTACTAGAGCGTGTATATTCGTTGCCCGGGAATGGGTTAAACGGAATAAGGTTTACCTTAGAAGGTGTGCCTTTAAGCGTTTTAACAAGCTCATGTGCTTGGTCGGTGCTGTCGTTTACGCCATTTAGCATTACGTATTCAATTGTTACGTCTTTATTTGCTTTAGAGCCATCAATATAACGACGACACGCAGCTAAAAACTCTTCAATAGGGTACTTTTTGTTAATAGGTACTAAAACATCACGCAGTGCGTTATCTGGCGCATGGAGAGAAATAGCAAGCGCTACGTCAATTTTTTCTTTTAACAAATCAAGCGCAGGTACAACACCCGACGTACTTAATGTTACGCGGCGTTTAGATAAACCAAAGCCCCAGTCGTCCATCATTAATTCCATGGCTGGTACTACGTTTTTAACGTTAAGTAGTGGCTCGCCCATACCCATCATTACGACGTTAGTTACTGGGCGTTTTTCGCTGTTGCCATCAAGACCAATGTCTTTTGCAACGCGCCAAACTTGGCCAATAATTTCAGACACTTTTAAGTTACGGTTAAAACCTTGCTGCGCAGTAGAACAAAAAGTACATTCAAGCGCACAACCAACTTGTGAAGATACACATAATGTTGCACGGTCTTTTTCTGGGATCCAAACAGCTTCTACTTCTTGGCCGCCATCAAGTACTAATGCGTACTTAATTGTGCCGTCGCTTGCTTGTTGGCGTACTGAGATTTCGGGTGCAACAATTTCGCATTCGTTTTTAAGCTTTTCTTTTAGCTTTTTATTAACGTTGCTCATATCGTCAAAGTTATCTACGCCAAAATGATAAATCCATTTCATCACCTGGTCGCCACGAAATGGCTTTTCACCGAACGATACAAATAGCTCGCGCATTGCATCTCGGTTTAAATCTAATAAATTAATCTTTTTTTGCTCGGTCATGAAACAACCTCAATCGGTGACGGTGGAGATAAAAATTTACGAGGACGAATTGTACACAATTCACTCAGTTTAATCATTAAGTAAAACATCAAAAATGTACTTACGAATACTTTACGTAATGACTAAAAAAGGGCCCGAAAGCCCTTTTCTTACTTTGCATTACAGCTTTAACTGTAAAACTCGAATTAACGAGTACGTGGGCAAAGCTCTTCGTCAGCGAAGAAGTACGCGATTTCGCGAGCAGCAGATTCAACAGCGTCAGAACCGTGAACAGCGTTTTCGTCGATGCTATCAGCGTAGTCTGCACGTAAAGTGCCAGCTAGTGCTTCAGCAGGGTTAGTAGCACCCATGATTTCACGGTTTTTAAGAACAGCGTTTTCGCCTTCAAGAACGGTAACCATTACTGGGCCAGACGTCATGAAAGATACTAAAGCACCGAAGAAAGGACGTTCGCTGTGCTCAGCGTAGAAACCTTCAGCTTTCTCTTGTGAAAGGTGAACCATTTTAGCTGCAACGATTTTAAGGCCAGCAGTTTCGAAACGGTTGTAGATAGCGCCAATGTGGTTTTTAGCTACTGCATCAGGTTTTACGATTGAAAAAGTACGCTCTAAAGCCATCTTTATGCTCCAATAATTTTAATTAAAAGTATGAATATTAACGGGCGCGAATTATACGCGCTTTAATTGAAAAAGCCTAATTTTATTAAAAACCAGTTTGGTTGCAGTTTTGTGATCTTGATCAAAAGTAAAGTTTTTATGGCCTCTATACTGCCTTGTTTTGTTGATTTTCCTTAAATTTAATACATTAACTTTGCTTTTGTGGGGTTAAGTGTGGAGCTGCTATGACTGTTATTACCTCACCTAATGTTAAGCCTGAATTGTTATGCCCGGCAGGTAGTTTAAAAAATATGCGCTATGCCTTTGCTTATGGCGCCGATGCGGTTTATGCAGGGCAACCGCGTTATAGCTTGCGTGTGCGCAATAATGAATTTGACCTAGATACATTACAAATAGGTATTAAAGAAGCGCATGCGCAAAATAAAAAGTTTTATGTGGTCTCTAATATTGCCCCGCATAACGCTAAGGTTAAATCGTATTTAGAGGACATAGCACCGGTTATTGCAATGCAGCCCGATGCTTTGATTATGTCAGATCCTGGATTAATCATGCTGGTACGTGAAAAATGGCCAACGATGCCTATTCACTTATCGGTGCAAGCTAACGCGGTGAACTACGCAAGTGTATTGTTTTGGGCAAAACAAGGCATTGAGCGGGTTATTTTATCGCGCGAGTTGTCACTTGAAGAAATTAAAGAAATACGCACGCTTTGCCCAAATACTGAGCTTGAGGTGTTTGTGCATGGGGCTTTATGTATGGCGTACTCTGGTCGCTGTTTATTATCGGGATATATAAACAAGCGCGACCCAAACCAAGGAACGTGTACCAATGCATGCCGTTGGAATTACGATGTAAAACCAGGGCGTGAAAACGAAACGGGTGAAATGGTGCATAAATTTGATCCTAAGCAGGTTATTCCTACCCTTGGTGAAGGCGCGCCAAGTAACGATGTATTTATGTTAGAGGAACAAGGACGCCCAGGTGAATTTATGCCAGCGTTTGAGGATGAACACGGCACTTATATTATGAATTCAAAAGACTTACGCGCCGTACAATATGTTGAGCAGCTAACAAACATGGGCGTACATAGTTTAAAAATAGAAGGACGAATTAAATCTTTTTATTATGTAGCACGCACCGCGCAAGTGTATCGCAAAGCAATAGATGATGCCGCCGCAGGTAAGCCATTCGATACTAACTTATTTAAAACCCTCGAAAACTTGGCGCATAGAGGCTACACCGAAGGTTTTTTAAAACGCCACGCCCATAACGAATATCAAAACTACGAATATGGTCACTCGGTATCTACAAAGCAGCAATTTGTAGGTGAAGTGTTAGGCACAGATGAAAATGGGTTAGTAAATATAGACGTTAAAAATAAATTTTGCACAGGCCATTCACTTGAACTGATGACACCGCAGGGAAACATGACTTTTAAGCTTGGATACATGCAAAACAATAAGGGCGAAAGTATTACCGATGCAAGAGGCTCTGGGCATATTGTAAAAATTCGATTAGATGAGAGCATTAATTTAGAGCATGCAATACTAATGCGTAATTTGAATGAGCACCAAGATACCCGTAACCCTTATCAAAAAGCTGCGAGTGAGTGAAGGGGGGGAGTATGGCACTACTTATTAATAACAAATGCATTAACTGCGATGCATGTGTAGATGAATGCCCTAATAGCGCTATTTTTATGGGTAAAAAAATTTACCAAATAGACCCCGATAAATGCACCGAATGTGTTGGGCATTACGATAACCCAACATGTGTCATTGTTTGCCCCATAAATTGTATAAAGCCCGACCCACGCCACAGGGAATCACTTGATCAATTAGCGCAAAAATACATAAAGTTAGTTGATAACGTAGACTGAAAAACATACAAATAGAAACTGCGCATTATACTTTGCAATAATTATTACTAAAGTGCTTATTATTTATCGCGTTATGTTCAATACCTCCTATACTGGGAGTAATTTTTTAGTGTTTTTTGGTAGGGATATTAATGTTTTTCTCAAAAGGTAAACAAGACGAAATAGCCGCTTTAAAAGCTCAACTGTACCCTTTAGAGCAAGTGTGGGAAGGGCTTTATAAAGAAATGCTGGTACTTAACGTACTGTATGATGGACGAATTTCGCATGCTAATGATCATTTTTTAGAGTCGTTAGGCTACGATGAAGACACTTTAACCAATAATCCACTAAGTGATTTCATATCTGATCAATCGCGTCAGTCGTCAGAATACTCAAAACTTGAGCAAGCTTTAAAAAAAGAAGGTCACTGGAGCGGCGCAATACAATTTACGCGTCAAGATGGTGATGTAGAGTGGCTAAGGCTAATAGTTCACCCTGTGGTTGGTGAGCAAAATCAACTGCTGTATTTTTCGATATTTGGCACTGTGCTTACAAAAACAATTACTACATCGCGTGAGCAAAGCGATACTATTAAAGCTATTTATCGCTCTATGGCTGTAATTGAATTTGATTTAGAAGGGCATGTATTAAAAGCCAATGATCAATTTTTATCTGCTATGGGCTACAGTGAGTCAGAAATTATTGGCCAACACCACCGCGTTTTTTGTGAAAACGAAGAGGCTAACTCACCGGAGTATCAGCAATTTTGGAACAAACTCAGACAAGGCCAATTTATTGCTAACAGGTTTAAACGTATTGATAAACATGGCAATGTTATTTGGCTTGAAGCTTCGTACAATCCTATTTCTAATGATGCAGACCAATTATATAAAGTAATGAAATTTGCAACGGTTATTACAGAGCAAGTAAATCGAGAAATGGCTATTTCTGAAGCTGCCGAAATTGCCTATGGGACTTCTACAGAAACCGATAAAACGGCAGAGCGAGGCGCTAGCGTATTACAAGAAACAGTGTCGGTAATGAATGAGCTTGCAGTAAATATGGAGCAGGCGGCTAATGAAATTTCGGCACTAGATCAACAGTCGCAGCAAATATCGAGCATAGTTCAAAGTATTAGCAGTATTGCCGAGCAAACAAACTTACTTGCACTCAATGCGGCTATTGAGGCGGCGAGGGCTGGAGAGCAAGGGCGAGGTTTTGCGGTAGTAGCTGACGAAGTAAGGCATTTAGCATCACGTACTTCTAAAGCAACAGAAGAAATAGTAGGGGTGGTACAACGAAACCAAACCCAAACCCAAAGTACCGTGGCAGTAATAGAGCAAGGTAAAGAAAAAGCCGAACAAGGCCTTGCGTTATCAAAAGAATCGGGCGAAGTAATGGCTGAGATCCAAGATGGCGCGCAAAAAGTAGTAAATGCTGTTGGGCAATTTACTAGCCAATTAAACTCAAACAACTAATTAGCAGCGCTTATTACTCGTTGTTATTTATATAAATGTTTTAAAAAGCCGCATAAGCGGTTTTTTTGTGCGTTGTTTTTATTGTTTTTATTGTTTTTTACTTTGATTAGTCATGACTATTAGCAGTTCACTTAAATTTAGGCATGCGTTAACAATAGATTAAGTTTAGCTATGTAAACTTTGCCGCAATTTACCAATACGTAGCTCATTACGTTAACGGAATCACTTATTTGCTTAGCTAAAGCAATTTAAATGGAATAGCTGTATACATGACAAATCGCCCATACTCCCCTTCGTTATCTAAGCTTTATAAATCTATGTTTTGCTTATCGTTTGTTGCAGTGAGCCAAGTAAGCGTTGCAGAAGATGCCGTTAAGCAAAGCGCAAAAGACCAACTCAAAAAAAATATGGAAGTGATTGAGGTTCGCGGCATACGTTCAAGCATGGCCGAAAACTTAGACGTTAAACGTATGTCTGGCTCGGTGGTTGATGCAATTACAGCAGAAGATATTGGTAAGTTTCCGGATAAAAATGTAGCTGATTCGCTACAACGCGTCCCTGGTGTGGTTATTGAGCGCGATGGCGGCGAAGGTGCGTCGGTAAGTATTCGTGGTTTATCATCTGAGCTTACATTTACGCAGTTAAATGGCAACTTTATAGCGTCTTCACCGGGTGAGCCTTTACGCTCATTTGACTACACTTTACTGCCTTCTGCGATGATTGAAAGTGTTGAAGTTTATAAATCTCCCGAGGCACGATTAGATGAAGGTGGTGTGGGCGGTACAGTGCTTATGCATAGCCGAAAACCACTGAGTATGGATGCCAACTCTGGTGTATTGAATGTAGAAAGCACTTACGCCGATGTTACAAAAGAGTACGAGCCACAATTTACTGGGTTATATTCGTGGAAAAACGACGACGAAACCTTTGGTGTATTGGTGGGGTATACCTACCAAGAGCGTACTAACCGCACTTTAACTGGTGGAACAGATGCCAATGTGTGGCGATACACAGGCGGTGGGCAACCCGTTGATACAAAGGGTAACGCTGTTGATAACAATAACGGCTGGGACACAATAACCGACACCAACGCAAATGATTACCAAGGCGTGTGGTTTCCGCAAGTAGTGCGAGGTTCCGTGCTGAACGAAAAACGTGAACGCGAAGGTATTCAATTTAGTACGCAGTGGCGACCAACTAACAACTTAGAGCTTGGCTTTAACTACTTTGGGTTTACGCTCGGGCAAGACAGAACGGAGTCTGTAATTGATATACCTGAGTGGTCGCTCAATCCTGATTTTTTAACCGCCGTTACACTTGATCAAACAGGCACTATTGCAACGGGTATGCAATATGATGCAACGGCAAGTGGCATTGAAAACGATATGCAGTTTCCGTGGATGCGTGGAAGCTACGTACGCGAAGAGTCTACCTCAGACACGTTTGATTTTAATTTAACCTACGAAGGCGATAACTTTAAAGCTCGCTTTGTAATAGGTAATACACAATCTGAAGGCGGCCCTGAAGAAAGCTGGGAAGCGGCATATAAAAGTTCTAACGCTGGCGAAAATGCAGCCACCATACAAAATGCCTCACAAACAGCGGCGTGGTCGTTAAATCAAGATAGCGTAGCGCTGAGTATTGATCCTAATACGCTAGCTAACTTACAAAATGGCATTGGAGGCGGGCGCGATGCGGGCTCTTCAAATTCAAGCTTTGTACGCAGTGAGCTTGAAGAAGATTACTACCAAGCCGATGTTGATTTTTATGTTGATTGGGGCTTTTTAAAAACCATAAAAACCGGTGCCAAATACCGACATGCCACATTACACCGAGAAACTGGCAATACTTTTTTTTTAGATCCCAACTTTGATATTGCTGCAGGTGAAGCAAGTGCCCAAGGTATAACGCAATTTGATAGTTACCAATGGAATGATGGCATGCCACTGGCTCAAGATGTATTTACTAATCAAACAAATATAGTGGGCGGCTTTGATATTAACCAAATGCCAAGTATTGATTGGGATACATATCGCGATTTAGTAACCGCTAATTACAACCCATATACACGCATAGAAGATAACTTTTTTTACGACATAGAAGAAAAAATATCCGCATTTTATATTCAAGGTGACTTTGAGTTTACCGATGTACGCGGTAATTTAGGGGTACGTGTAGTGCGTACTAAAACATTTACCTCATCAACTGATTTATATACCTATCAGCTTGACCACACAGATGATGAAACCGGCGAGCCTGTAACGGGTGATACTCGGTTTGTAGAAGACTATCAATTAGTTACTCAGAAAAACACGGATACACAAATACTGCCAAGTTTTAATATAGCGTGGGATGCCACTGATGATTTAGTTATTCGTGGTGCCATTGCAAAAGTAATGTCGCGCCCAGATTACAGCGACTTAGGTGCGCAGCAACGCATTACGTTTGTATCAGATGAATGGGCAGATGATAGAGCTGCATTTAATGAGCTACCTGGCTTTAGTGGTAGTGGCGGTAATAAAAACTTAAAACCATTTGAGTCAGTACAAAGCGATTTGTCTATTGAATACTATTACGCACAGGGCTCAGCTCTTGGTTTGGCGCTTTTTCATAAAAAGGTTGATAACTTTGTAGTTCCCTTGGTTATTGATATGCAGCAAGACTTTGCTGGTAAAGCCAATATTGTAGAGAGTGGCGCAATAACTGTGGCCCCATATAGCACAGTAGGTAATGGCACCGATGCAGTATCAAAAGGGGCTGAGGTGTTTATTCAGCATGCATTTGAAGGCGGTTTTGGCTTTTACGCAAATTACACCTACAACAAAACAAACAAAGCAGATGTAAGCGTAAATGGCGAAGAGTTTGGTCAATCAGCGCTTATTGGTAGTGCTAAATATCAATACAATACATCGGTTTATTATGAAGGAGAGTATTTTAATGTACGCGCCTCATATAATAAACGCGGCGAAACCGTACTCGGTATAAATAGTGGTTTAAATGTATATCAAGACCCGTACGAGCAAGTAGATGTAAATGCAGCCATTAATATTTCACAGAGCTTAAGTTTAACCGCAGCGGTTATTAATTTAACTAAATCAGAAACTATTACTCGCTTAGGTGATGACACCGACGCCCGCTTACTAAGTTCAAGCTATTCAGGTAGGCGCTACTATGCCGGCTTAAATTATAGTTTTTAAAGGCTGAGTATTTTTAAGATTAATAGCTATTGCTTTGCTTATGTATTTTATTGGCATTTAAACACTTAGCTTGTTAATACACTGCATGGCTATTAAGATGAAAGCATTATGAAAAGGATTGAAGAACCAGTTTAATGAATTACCAGCTGTTGATTGATGATTCTGCGCCGCTAATCGAATTTACGCGCGTGTATTTAGCGCTTTTTTATACATTTGTAGCAGGTTTTTATACGTTTAGAATAATTTATAAAAACCGTACTACACCTAGTGGGGTTATTTTTCCGGGCGAGAAGTACTGTACAAGTTGGTGGAACCACGCTGCGTTTAAATTTTTTAGGGCTGCTATTTGGTTAGTGTGTGTGGTACGCGTTTTTGTGCCCTCAGCTGACAATTATTTAGGTATGTTTACAGCGTTTAATGGCTGGCCTGGTGTTATGTTTGGTAATATTTTACTTACTGCTGGGTTTGCATTAAGCATGTTAGTTCACTTTAATATGGCTTCTTTGTGGCGCTCAGGTATTGATCCAAACGGGCCTGAGCAACTTAAAACCACAGGGCTTTATAGCTACTCTCGTAATCCTATGTATGTAGGCGTAGCAGCAGCTCAGATAGGGTTTTTCTTAGCGCTACCTTGTGTATTTAGTTTGGTGTGTTTACTAATTGGCTTGTACGCACTCTACAGACAAATAACTGTAGAAGAAACTCACCTAGCAGAGCGTTTCAATAATGATTATTTTAAATACAAACGCAATGTTCCGCGTTGGTTATAACTTTAATTGATACCTATTTTTGACTCTAAATAGGTATCAATAAACTTGTCTTTAGACATAGGCCTTGCAATTAAGTAGCCCTGAATATAATCACACCCTAAGTGCTTAAGTTGGTTATATTGTGCTTGTGTTTCTACGCCTTCAGCTACAACCTTAACATCTAAATTATGCGCCATAGTGATAATGGCCTTTATGAGCGTAATGCTGTTACTGTGTTTTTCTAGATTTTGTATAAAAGACTGATCAATTTTGAGTATATCAATATCTAATTGCTGTAAATAAGCAAGTGAAGAATAGCCAACACCAAAGTCATCAATTGCAATGTCTACGTTAATGCTATCTAGGCGTTTAAGGTGGAACTGTATAGCGCTATCGGGTGCCATTAAACTATTTTCAGTAACTTCAATTAAAATGGCATGCGCAGGTAAATTATAGCGTTTACTGGCTTCAATCCATTGATCAACCCACTTTCCGCCATCATCAATTTCAAGAGGAGATGTATTTACACTAATTTGAAAAGGCGTTTTGCTTTTGTTATTAAACTCAACGGCATCACGCACAGCTTGCGATTTAACCCATTGACCAATTCCTACAATTAAGCCATTTTTTTCGGCTAAATCAATAAACTCTGCCGGCCCCACTAACCCTCTTTGCGGGTGGTTCCAACGAATAAGCGCTTCTGCCTTTTGTACGTGGTTAGTATCCGATTCGCAAATTGGCTGATAGTAAAGTTCAAATTGATTTTTTGCTAACGCAGTTCGTATTTCCTCTATTAAGCGGCGCTTTTCAATAGCAAGCTCTTCCATTTCGTAAGAGAAAAATTCGTAACGATTTCGCCCTTTATTTTTGGATAAATACATTGCTTGGTCTGCGCGTTTAATAAGAGACTCTACCGTTGTACCGTTATTTGGATAAAATGTAATGCCAATACTGGCCGTTACATTTACTCTTTCATTTTTTATGGTGATTGGTTTGGTTAAGTTGTCCATAACGCTTTCAACGGTTTTGATGACTTCAGTTGGGTTATCTGTATTTTCTAAAATAAGCGTAAACTCATCGCCACCTAAACGTGCAACTGTATCGTATTGGCTAATACATTTTTGTAACCTAATCGCGACTTCGTGAAGCAGTAAATCACCAAAGTCATGCCCTAAGCTATCGTTAACCTCTTTAAAGCCGTCTAAATCAATAAATATAAGCGTAAACTTTTGATTTGGTTTGCTCACTAGCGCTTGTAGGCGCTCGTAAAAATAGCGCCTATTAGGCAGGTCAGTTAAACCATCTTGATAGGCGTACTGGTGTAATTGGCTGTTAGCACTTTCGAGCTCTTGGGTGCGTAACTTTACTTGGTTTTCTAATGAGTTATCGCGCTGTTCTATGGTGTGCAACATGGTGTTAAAGCAGCTGGTTAGCTTACCTACTTCATCTTGAGAGAGCTCTTTTGCACGTAAACTATAATCGTTAGATGAGGTAATTTTTTCTGCCGTTTGGGCTAAATACAAAATAGGATTTAAAAAGCGCTTTCTTAGCATAAGCGATACCAGCAAGCTTACAATAAAGGTAAAGCCCATCAGCAAAATAATAAATTTTCCATAAAATGTAGCTCTATCGTTTAAATCGCTATCATCTGCTCGCACAATAAGCTTACCGTAGCTTTGTCCTTCAATAACAAGCTGGGTTACAACCTCTAGGGTATGGATATTTTGCTCATTTTGATTGTATTTTAAAGAATCTGCTCGAGCGAGTTGCATGCCTAAATTATTAATAACGTGAACTGATACAATATCTGATCGCATTAAAATAGGCGTAATTAATTCTTTAATAGCGGCTGTATCATCAAATACTAAAGCCGTGCTTATATTAGGTGCCAGCATTTGAGACAGTGACTGTAGACTTTCTGTTTGCTCTTCTTGAGCGCTTTTAAGCTCATAGGCGCTAAATACAGCTGTCACTGTGGCGGTAGAAATAAGGGCGACACTCATTAAAATAAGTAGTAACTTTTTACTCATAGAGTTTATAGAGAAAATATTTTTCATTGTCTAGCCCTCAACCACGCGCGCAAGGCGCAGTACCTTGGAGCTCATTGTGATCCCAGCTTCTTTGAGTTTGGAAGGGGCAACCTCAAAACGAATTTTACCGCTTGAAAGAAAAAACCGAATTTGACCACCTTGTTCAATAAATCCATCGGTTTCACCGACCAGCATTACATTATTTACGTTATGTACTTTAAGAGACTGCCAGGCTGTGTAGGTGTTATCAGTTATAAAAACAATATCGCAGTTACTAGTCGTTTGTGTATTTAGCTCTATATGCTTGTTAATAAGCTGGCGAGTATGCACCTTTCTGCCTTCAAGGGCTGCATTAGCTATATCAATAAATTGTTTATCAGGGCTGCAAATAGCAAAAGGGGCGGTTGTGTCAGCTGGGATTTGCCATTGGCCAAAGCGCGCAAAATTATATAAAAAACCAGCTTTAAGAACGTATTCTTTTTGCACGGCTAATGCGCTTGTGCTTTTAAAAAGCAAAAGGCATAAAAGTATGTATGGCAGCCTGTTTAAAAGGTTATACATTTTGTCTCTTAAAATGTTGCACTAACAGAAAACGTAACACATTCGTCGATATAGTTTGGCACTGTAAATGTTTCCCGTGTATTACCGTACTCTATGTGCGAACCTGCAAATAAATTTTTACCCGATACAGCTGCGGTCCAGTTATTATTAATTTGCCAGTTCCATGTTAGGTCTAAAGCGGTGTAGTTTTTTGTATTATAAGTACTTGAGTTTTCAACTCTTAATGTTGCAAAAATAGAGTGATTCTCTGCAACTTGATAGTCTATTTTGCTAAATAGCTGTCTATTGACTGAGTCATAGCCAATGGTTGGCCTTGTTGCAAAAGGTAAATCGTAATTAATGTCTGTATAGCTGTAGCCAATTTCACTGCTTAAATTATCAATAAGTTGTATCGATACTAATAAATCTGCGCCAGAGGTCGTTGTTTTACCTACCGAGACAATATCGTAATCTAAGCTTGTATTTTGTAACGCATTAAATGCTTGAGGTATTTGCCCCATTACATAAAAGTTTAGAGCGGGTAAAAAATCATCTACATGTGGGCTTAAACTAATTACAGCGACATCGTACGCATTAGTTGTAAACGCCGACACATCTAAAGACCAATCACTTTTTGACAAACGGTACCCTAACTCGTAAGAGGTATAGTTTTCTGCCGTCACTTTATCGTTACCATTTAAAAAAGTGGCTATACGGTATTGATCGATTTCAGTTATTCCCGTTTCAATACCTATTACGTCAGAAATTTTTAGGCCATTTACCCTAAAGTTGTCGTTATATTCTACTAACGTAGGTATACGGACACTGCGCGATATTGATCCCCAAGCAAGTTGATCTTCAGTGGGTTGGTAAGTAAAACGAGCCAGAGGCTGGTTTTCCCATCCCGTTAAGTCGTTATGCTCTATTTTAGTCCCTACTATAATATTTAATTTGTCAGGAATAAGATTATATTGCGCTTGAAGCATAGCCCCGTATTGGTGAAGGCCTTGAAGGTCTTTATCGCTGTTAATAAAAATGCTGTCAGCAAACGATATATCATTTACACGGTAATTTAGGCCCCAATCAATCTGCCAATCACCTGTAATAAAGTTCATTTGATAATCGATATCTAAAGATTCAAAATCTTCTTTAAGGTAGGGTTGCTCACCATGTTGCTTAAGCCACGACATTTGCAGCATTTGGTTAGCGTTATCTGCCACGCGGTGTTCTACACGGGCCATTAAACGCGTATCTTGCCTGTCGGCAGTCGTAGGAAATTGTTGAGCGCCATTGGTGGCGTCAATCACTCCAGTTAAATTTTGGCCGTGCTCTGTATGCGTGTAATCACCTTGTACAAGTACAGACCATTCATCATTTGGGGTAAAGTCGGTTCTAAAGCCTGCTGATTCTTGCTTAGTAAAGTCACTTGGCTCTATGCGGGTGCCCTTCATTGCGGGCTCAGTGTTTTTTGAATTAATATAGGCGCGGTAACTGCCTATATTGGCAATATCTCCACCATGGCGTAGGCTTAAATCGGCATTAATCTGGTTTCCCGTGACTGCTTTAGCAAAGGTATTGCGGGTATCTATACTGTTTTTGGTGATTATATTGATCACACCATTATTAGCATTACTGCCCCAAAGCAAACCACCTTGTCCGCGAATAACCTCAATGCGTTCAATATCATAAAGTGGAACGTGTAACGACTCCCAATATACAGCCGCAAACTTAGGCGTATAAAGGCTTTGCCCATCTATCATTACAAGTAATTTACCAGAGTAGCGAGAAGCTACGCCCCGTGCTGAAATAGCCCATTGATTGTTATCAAGTTGCCTAACGGCTAAACCCGGGACCATTCTGAGTGCTTCGGGTATAGATGTAGCGCCAGAGCTTACAATTTGCTCTTTACTAAGTACATAAATAGATGAAGCTGTATCAAACGCCGACTGTGCTCTTTTCATCGCTGAGGTTGCTTGTACATCCATACCCATCAATGCATCAAGATCTAAGTCATCATCGTTTAATGGATCTGCAGCGAGCATTGGTGAAACAATAAGAATTGAGAACAACAACATTTGAGGTACTTTCACCTAGGTTTTCTCCACACGGTTCAAAAATCAAAAACAAGGTATGTTTTTGTAAAACATTTTACGCCACAAAATATTAACATACTTTATGTCTATAAAAGTACACTTTATTATTAATTCAAAACAAATCATTTTGAATTAATTAATAAGTAAAGGGTAAACCTAAAGAATTAAGTTATTGCTTTGTTTACCTTAATATATAGCACATTTGTATAAAAAAGGTACAAGTTGAGCAATGTTATAAAGAGCGATTAGTATGAACTCGCATTAATACAGTTTAATGATTTATTTACACTTATTAGGTAAAAACGGTTTATTTATGCCATATTTAGCACTTACATTAATATGCTTATTAATCGATAGTATTTGTATTGCTGTAGGTAAACCCAGTGAGATTACTTAAATAACCTGATGATTACTGGTTCATAAAGGTAAAATAAATTACCCTAAGTGCATTAGTCACTTTTATATTATTTGTTTTATGAGCCTTCTTTTTTCTGTTGCGTTAGCAAGCCTTCCTGCTTTACCCGAACCCGTTGCAAACAATGCCGTAGCTAAGGTTACAGTACAAAACCAAAGCTACTTTTTAAGTTTTATGGGGCTGGGTAAAAACAAACAACATACCGATGTACACAACAAGGTGTTTTCACTTAAATTAGGTGAGAGCGCATGGCAGCAACAAGCGAGCGTACCTTCAAGTTTGCCTTTAAAAGGGCGCTTAGCGAGTACTGCAGTAGGCTTAGGTGAATACGCCTATATATTTGGTGGTTATACGGTAGATAGCGATCATACTGAAATTTCAAGCCCCGATGTGTACCGTTTCGATATAAAAAGCAATACATACAAACATCTTGCAAGTATGCCAGTACCTGTAGATGACAGCGTAGCGATTAGCTACAAAGAGCGCTACATTTACCTCATTAGCGGCTGGCATAACGATGGCAACGTAAATTTAGTACAGGTGTACGATACCCATACCAACACATGGCAACAGGCATCACCTTTTTTAGGCGAGCCCGTATTTGGCCAAGCAGCTGCTATTAGTGGTAACACCATTGTTATATGCGATGGCGTTAAAACCCAAGCAAACCCAGACTCACGCCGCTCGTTTGCAGGTGTTGCGCAGTGTTTAAAAGGCACAATAGATGCCAACAATGTGCAAAAAATAGATTGGCGCACGTTACCTCACCCTACAGGTGAGTCGCATTACCGCATGGCTGCTACTAGCTACAAAGGCAACATTTACATGATGGCTGGTTCTAACAACCCCTATAACTACGATGGTATTGGCTACAATAAAAAGCCAGCACCGGCAAGTAAACACGTGTGGCGTTTTAATATTGAGCAAAATACATGGCAAGCTTTACCGCCTTTAGCCAAAGGCAGCATGGATCACCGCGGTCTACTTGAGCACAACGGGGCTTTGTATCGTGTTGGGGGTATGAACAACCAACAGCAAGTAATAAGCGATGTAACAGGTTATGAGGTAACACAGTGAATACGCTTTATATTACAGGCGCAGGAGTAAGCGCTGCCAGTGGTATACCTACTTTTAGGGGCGAAGATGGCTTTTGGACGATAGGCAGTAAAAACTATACACCTATGGAAATGGCCACGCGTGCTATGTATCAAAACAATCCGCGCGAGTTTTTAGCTTGGTATTACAACCGTTTTGCAACGTATCGTAACCATGGCCCTAACGATGTACACCATTGGCTTAGTGATAAAAACTTAATTACTCAAAATATAGATGGGCTTGATGGCAAAGCGGGTAATAAAAATTACATTGCTATACATGGCAGGCTCGATCAAATGACGTTATTTCATGAGCAAGGCGAAGCTGTTAAACCGCTTAAGACCCCGTGGGATAGCGTAGACGAAAACCGCCTGCATAACTCTCTTTTTGAGCTATTTAATATTCAAAACCAAATGCCTGAGCTAAACCACTCATTTAAGCCCTTTGTTTTGTTATTTGATGAATACTACACCGAGCTTTACAGAATAACCGAAGCACAGCAACGTATGCTCAATGCCGATAAAATTGTATTTATGGGCACCTCATTTAGTGTCAATATTACTCAAATGGCAATTGAAATAGCCCGAAATTACGACATTCCTGTTGAAGTGGTTGACCCAGAGCCTGCGCATATTTTGCACGCTAACGTTACGTATAAAAAAATGAATGCGCTAGATTACATTCAATCTAATTAGAAAGTGCTATATTTATCGAGAGGTTGCTAAAATATTCAATTAACACAACAACCTCTTTATATAATATTAACCTGCAAAGGTGATATTATTATCCTAATTATAACAATACTAAAGAGACTTGAATGAGCGACTTAACTGCAATAGCTAACTTATCAATATTATTGGTTGAGCCTTCAGAGGTTCAGCAAAAAATAATTATAAAATCGCTAGTAGAAAGTGGTGTTAAACAGGTTGAAACTGCCTCTACTCAAGAACAAGTTTTATCGATGCTTGAAGGCTACCACCCAGATTTAGTGATTAGTTCAATGTACTTATCTGACGGCACTGCCGACTCGCTATTGCAAAAAATAAGATCAAACCCAGCCACTGAGCATCAACCTTTTATGCTTATATCGAGCGAGCGTAATAAAAAATACCTTGAGCAATTACGCCAATCGGGTGTGCTGGCTATTTTACCTAAGCCTTTTAGCGCAAAAGCTATTACCCGCGCATTAAAAGCAACGCTCGATATTATAAGCGAAGAAGAAGTAGAGCTTGATCATTTTGATGTAACGCTACTGCGTGTGCTAGTGGTTGACGACAGCCGCTTTGCGCGTAAACACATAATACGCGTACTTGCTGGCATGGGTATTCCTGAGCCAGTAGAAGCCGAAAACGGTAAAGAGGCAATAGCGCATCTAAGTGAGCAGTCGTTCGACTTAATTGTTACCGATTACAACATGCCGGAAATGGATGGGCGCGAACTAACCGAAACAGTACGCGGCTCAAACGCTTACTCGCATATTCCTATTTTAATGGTGAGCTCAGAGGCAAACGACACCCACCTAGCTAATATTGCGCAAGCGGGAGTTGATGCCATTTGTGATAAACCGTTTGAACCCGCAACAGTGCGAGAGCTTCTATATAAAATAATGTCTTAGAAGATTAAAGCGGCGAACAAGTAAAAAATTAAAAAGCGGTAGTAACGCATAACTGCCGCTTTTTTAACTTATTGGCTAGGCACGTTATACAACTGAAACGCTACAAAACATAAAATAGCGGCTACGCAGCTATCAAATATGCGCCATCTAAAAGGGGAGCTTAAAACCTTTTTTAATTTTGGCGCAAATAACACTAAACTACTAAACCAAATAACAGAGGCAACACAAGCACCAATAGCAAAGTGCATAGGCTCTGGTTGGAGTGCGCCAATACTGCCAAGCAGTAATACGGTATCTAAATAAACATGTGGATTTAGTAAACTTATTGCAAAGGCCGCAAGGGCAGTTTGCCACCAGCTCACTTTTATTACCTGAGTTACTTTCAACCCCGATGTGCCTTTAATTGCACTGCGCGCAGAGCCAAATGCTAAATAAAGTAACATAGCTATACCGCCCCACGTTAACCACGGTAATAACCCTGGCAGCCATAGCTTTAACTCATTAGCTGCAAATACCCCTACAATAATTAAAGTGGCGTCACAAATTATACAAACCGCGGCTAAAACAAAACGGTTAGTGCCCGCCATACATTGACTTAAAATCCAAATGTTTTGCGCCCCAATGGCAATAATTAAACTCAGCCCCAGCATCACACCCGACAAAAACGACATACTTTAAATCCAAATAAATAAAACCTGCTATTCAATGCCTTGCAGGGTAGGGAGTATTCTGCTACAAATCCAATGAATATATTTATTGTTATATGCGTAATACTCATGATTGATTATCAGTTACTCAATGCGCTTAGCGCCGTTATAAGTGAAGGCGGATTTGAAAAGGCGTCTAAAAAGTTATTTATTACCCAATCGGCGGTGAGCCGGCGTATTCATCAGTTAGAAGCCAAACTAGGTGAACCCGTATTAATAAGAACCCAGCCACCATCGCCAACAGCATTAGGCAAGCGCTTACTTAATCATTTACAGCAAGTATTACAGCTAGAAGTAGCCCTTAATGTGGGGGCGCTTAACGAGCATACTGATTTAAATACACCACTTAGTGTAAGGCTTGCCGCTAATGCGGATTCGCTTGCAACTTGGCTTCCCGAAGCACTCGCCGTGCTCGATACCGAACTAACCTGCAAGCTCAGGTTTGAAGTAATTTGTGAAGATCAATCAGTCGCCCATAAAAGAATGAAAGACGGCGAAGTAATGGTGTGTATTAGCTCATCACCCGAGCCTGTAAATGGCGGCCTTGTTAGCCCACTTGGCGCTATACGCTATAAAGCCATTGCGAGTCCTGAATTTATAAAGCAGCATAAAATCAACGACCTTTCGCAGTTAGCGCACTTACCGTGTTTAGTGTACAGCGACCTTGATAAATTACAGCATCAGTTTTTAAACGACATTAACGGCTCAACACCCCTGTTTACCCATATATACCCTTCGTCAGAGGGATTTAAACAAGCCATGATCGCAGGCTTAGGCTATGGGTTATTACCTACATTACAGCTAGGAGATTCGTTAACAAAAGGAGAGTTAGTCGATTTATTCCCAGAATATTATATTGATACGCCTTTGTACTGGCACTATTGGCAAACCGAAAGCCCGCAGCTTAAAACGCTACGCAAATTTGCATTGCAAGTAGCGAGCAAACGGTTAGAGCCTATTAACCCATAAGGGCTCAGCTTGTGTTTATAGCTGCCCTAATCTGTATATAAGCAGCGCTGTTTTAGCGGTGTTTTTATTTAGGCTGGTTAAATCGGCGGTTTCGTTTTTAGTGTGCGCGCCACTGCCCATTAGGCCTAGCCCATCAAGCGCCATATCAACATGGTTTGCAGCAAACGAAATATCAGCAGCACCGGCATTACGAGGGTTTGCAGCCACCACTTTGTTATAGCCTAAGTCTTGGCTTGCTTGGCTATACAGTGCAAGCAGCTTTTTATTACCTTCGGTGAGCCCCATTGGTGGGTAGCCGTCTTCAAAAATAAGCTCAGCTTGGCTGCCATTTAAGCTTTTAGCCACTATTTGCTGCATCACTTTTTTAGCGCCTTCTACCTGCTTTGGCGAAAGCGCTCGTAAATCACCCGCTACATGCACGGTTTGTGCAATTACATTACTTTTACCAAACGCCGTGGCTGACGAGTTAGCACTGTTGTACTGTGCATCAGTGCCACCCACAATAAGCCCCGGATTAAAGGTTAAATTAGGTTGTGTGGCAAGTTGTTCTCTAAAGTCATTTAAAATACGAGAGGCCTCGTAAATAGCACCGTAGCCCACAGTTTCACTAAATATTTGCGATGAATGTGCAGCATTGGCCGTTACGTTTAGCGTCCAGCCAGTATAACCACGGCGCGCAGCCATCGCGGTTTTAATATTGTTATCGCCATTTTCATAGCCAAGCGCTACATCTGCCCATATTGCGCCATCAACAATAGCTTGCTTAGATAAGCTAAGTGGGCGACCGCTGCTTTCCTCATCGCCGGTAAGCAGTACTTTTACGCTTACGTTTTCAAGTAAATTAAGGGCTTGTAAGCTTTTAAGGGCGGTAATTATAATGGTATTGCCGCCTTTCATATCGGCTACACCCGGGCCGCTCGCGGTGTTCTCATCAATTTGTTTATAGGTAGTAAAGTTATCGTGTTTGGCAAACACAGTATCAAGGTGGCCGATCATCAGTATTTTTATTGCATCGGGGTTTTTACTCTCATGCGTAGCGAGTACATGCCCTGCACGGTTAAACGTGCTGCCATCTAACCACTCAACCTTAAAACCAATCGCTTTTAGTTGCTCACTTGCAAGCGCGCCTACTTTTTTTACACCTTCAATATTAAGTGAGCCGCTATTAATGTTTACCGCTTGTTTTATTTCTTCAAGCGCTTGCGGCATGTTGTGCTCAACTTGTTTAACTATTTGCCGCTCGTTTTTATCAAGTGCAGCAAAGCTTGTGATAGGTATAGTAGTGGCAAGGGTAACGATAAGAGCGTGGCTAAACTTTAAAAGGGACATAACAGCCTAATAAGTGAAAAATAGTTCAGCTAATATGAAGTAAAAATACTGAGGATTCAATAGAAGTAGATTATGACTTGTACAAACAATAATGAGTTACAAAGTTAAAGGTTAAAGTGGGTATGCGTTATTGACTTAAATTCAGATATTTAAAATATAACCTGTTAATTAATAATCAACCGGTATAACTAAACAACGATTTGTCTGATATTACTGATCTCCACCATTTTGGGGTTTTGCTGCATTTAAGAAAGGAAAGTCGAAGCTAACTATCTGTTTACAGGTGTTTATTATATGGTTAGGATGAAACTGGTATAAAATAGGGACATCTGTCGGTTTGTAAAACGACAAATGTCGTAGACTAAGTTGTTATGGTTCAATTAGAGACAGGTTTTATAATATTAATGAATGCAGATAATGCCATAGAGAGTCACTACAGAAAGCTCATTGATATTTTGAATAATGAATTCGAAGATCTTTACGAATCAATAAATAATGACAAGTTAAGGATTTTATTCTCTACTCTTCACTCTAGCGTCACTAGTCTTTTTGACTCGATGAATAATAGGCTTCCAACAGATGAAGACACGGCTCACTTCTGGGCAGACCCGAGTAGGGAACTCATTAGATCTATAGAGACGATTGAAGCTTTAGAGAGATCTTTGAAGAACTCCGAACATGCATTCTATATTGAGGAGTACCATCGAGATAGACTTACTTTTTGTAAGAGCTTTCTGAGTAAGAGTGGTGGGAGTGCAATCCCTCCTTATACTGAAAAGATAGAGATTTATTATACTATCCCAATATTTTTTCCACAAAGCTCAGTGAAAATTGAGAACAAAAATAAGACCGCTGATCTAAAGGCTCTAGGTAGTGGGTCTTATGCAAATGTCTATAAGTATTTTGACAGTTTCTATAATAAAAACTTTGCTTTAAAGCGGGCAAAGAAAGATCTAAATGCAAAGGAAATTGAAAGGTTTAAGCGAGAGTACGAACAAATGAGTATGCTAAGCTCACCATATGTTCTAGAAGTTTATGGATACAATGAAAAAAACAATGAGTACATTATGGAATTTATGGACAACTCATTGGATAAGTATATGTTAAAAAACAATTCCAAGTTATCGTTTCAAGATCGCGTTAAGTTAGGGCTGCAAATACTCAGAGCTTTCTCGTACATACATTCTAAAAATATTTTGCACAGGGATATTAGCCCTAAAAATATTCTACTCAAAGAATATGATGATGTGGCTGTAGTGAAAATAGCGGATTTTGGTCTGGTGAAAATCGTTGATAGCGAACTAACTTCTGAAAATACGGATTTTAAAGGCTACTATAATGATCCAAGCCTAGTTACAGAAGGGTTTGATAGTTATAGCATCTTGCATGAAACATACGCGTTGACTCGTATTTTATATTACGTCTTAACCGGAAAGAGTAAGACTGAAAAATCACCAGAGAATGTGCGTGCTTTCATTGATATAGGCCTGAGTAGTGATAAGTCTATTAGATTTAAAGATGTTGATGAGTTACGCATAGCCTTTCAAGCTATCGCACCAATGTAATTTTGCCGTGAACCATATCAAAGCCCAGCAGTTCGTAGCCTTCGGCTACCGGACTCGCTTCGCTCGCCGCTGTGGGCGGCGTTAGCTATCTAGGAGGTAACATTTAGCAAAGTACATTTAGGCCAATAGGGGTATTAGGTGGAGGTTCAATTCCTCTAGCGATTGTTGGCTCTGTAGCCCTTTTATTAATTTTACTTCGTTACTTAACCATTCGTTTAGTTCCTTTGGCAAACGATAACAGTAAAAAGGAGGTGTCTATGGTAAAAACAATAACTGCTCGTACTCGTATTTTTTTAAGCTCTGCGTTTGAAACTTTATGGGCTTACGGAGTCAGCAGCGTGGCAGGTTTGCACCTTTTGGCCTAAGTGTATTCGATAGCTAACAAAGCTTCCAATCATCGCCACTTTGTGGCAGGACAGCCTAAAGAGTGCTTTGCACACGTCTATTGGTTATGGCGGCGTTAACAGTTCAAGGAGTAGTGTATGGAATGGTTTTTAGTAATTTGCTTTATTATTAGCGTAACATCTTTGTATTTTAGTTATGGGTCTAGGCATTATATTCCCGAAAAAGTGTTGGTAGACATGGGAGAGCAAGTGTTCATTTCTCACTTACCCGTTGCTAAATTAAATAAAAAGTATGGGAAAACTATTCCTAAGTCTTCGGTTACTAAAATCCAGTTAGCTGGTAACTATGTTAGTTTCTTCAATGCGAGTGATAATGCTGTTGATATTTGGGCACCAAGCGATCGCCTAGCGAAGCCCATTTTTGAGTATGCAAGAGGGATTTTTAAAGATGCAGACGTTGTTGTTATAAACTGCTAACAATCATATTAAGCTGCTCGCAAGGACTATAGCACGAGCGAATTGCAGCCGACTCAAATTTTAGATCGTATGTCTGTGTGCATCATTAGATAATAAACTAGACACCCATCTCAAATTTTTAGTCTATCCAGCCGGTATTTAGAGTTAACAACCATCAGGTTTAACATCATTGGCATTAAACCTGACAGCTCAAACTCAACCAATCAACGTTAGTTAGTTGGCATTAAATAAATCTCGCGTACGCTGTTGCGCTGGTTTGCTTCTATTGCAAACAATACCGCGTCGGCTACATCTTGTGGGTCGAGTTTGTCGGGCTTAGCTTCATCAAAAAATGGGGTGTTTACCATGCCTGGGGCTATGGTGGTACAGCGGCCATTCCACTCGCTCATTTCCTCAGCTAAGTTTTGTCCAAACCCGTAAGCAAACCATTTAGTTGCACCGTAAATAGAGCCTTTAATAGGCTTACGACCAGCGGCTGAGCTGGTTAATATAAAATGACCTTTGTTTTGGCGTAAATGGGGCAGTGTTGCTTTTGCCGTCCACAGCAGAGCTTTAATGTTTATGTCTATCATGGTTGACCATTCATCAGGGTCACCCTTTTCGGTGCCTGCGGTTGAAACGCCCATACCTGCATTGGCAAATGCGGCGTCTAATCGGCCAAATTTTTCGAGCCCTTTTGTTACCACGTTTTCAAGCTCGGTAAAGTCGGTGGCATCTGCGGGTACACTCAGTGCGTTATCTTCACCTAATGATTGTACTAATTGAGTTAATTTGTCTTCGCTTCTGGCAGTAAGTATTACTTTGTGGCCGTTATTAACCAGTGTTTTGGCGGTTGCTTCACCTATGCCACTAGAAGCACCTGTAATGAGGACTATTTTTTCTTTCGCCATGATTATTTCTCCTATGTTTACATATTCAAAATGATTAGAACGGTTTAACTAATATGTGCTGTTTACTGTAACAGTACTGGGTTAACAGGGCTTGAATGGAGAAGCCTGTTTATCTTTTGAGGTTGAGTTTGCATCAGAGTGCTTGGTATTTGGGTAAGGGGCATAAACACAGAACGATTAAACCTTTATTGGGTAGAAGCAATTTTAATTCTGAAAGGTCAGGCCCCATTAATTGGTTGGCCTTAGGTGTATTTCTCTGATGTTATTGCGCTGGTTTGCTTCAAGTGCAAAGAGTACGGCGTCGGCAACATCTTGTGGGTATAATTTGTCGGGCCTTGCTTCATCGGTAAATGGAGTATTTACAGCACCTGGGGTTATGGTGGTACAGCGCCCGCCCCATTCGCTCATTTCTGCTGCGAGGTTTTGGCCAAAGCCATAAGTAAACCACTTACTTGCACCATATATTGAGCCTTTAACAGCTCTGCGGCCAGTGGCTGAGCTGGTTATAATAAAATGGCCTTTGGTTTTTCGTAAATGGGGGAGGGTCAGTTTAGCGCTCCACAGCAGGGCGTTTATGTTTATATTAAGCATAGTTGCCCATTCGTCGGGGTCGCCTTTTTCTATTCCTAATGTGTTTAGCCCTTTACCTGCGTTTGCGAATGTAGCGTCTAAGCGGCCAAATTTGCTAAGCCCTTTTGTTACTGCGTTTTTAAGCTCGTTAAAATTGGTTGCATCTGCCGGCACGCTGAGTGCGTTATCTTCACCTAATTCTTTGACTAATTTTGTTAGTTTGTCTTCGCTTCTGGCTGTAAGTATGACTTTGTGGCCGTTATTAACCAGCGTTTTGGCAGTTGCTTTGCCAATACCGCTAGAGGCACCTGTAATGAGGATTATTTTTTTGTTCGCCATGGTTATTTCTCCTATGTGGGCCTATTCAAAATAAGGAAAGTATTTACGGTAACTTTTGTACTAACACTAACAGTGTGTGGTTAACCTAAATTGAATAATAACGTTAGAGGAACATAGCTTTTATTTAATGCTTTAATTTAATACAAAAACAATAGGTATAACTAATTTATAGCTATATACTCGCGCGGTTTTTTAGCCATTAAGGCTAAATTGTGGGTATGGCGCATTTAGCTTTGCTCATTTTTAAATTGTGCTGAGTGTCAGCCGTTTTTTGGAATACGTATGAAAGATAAACTTATTGTGTTTTGGCAAAGCCATTCAGAAACAATCATCACTTTAGGTTACAAAGTGGTATTAGCGTTGGCTATTTTAGTTGCGAGTGCACTTATTGCGCGCTCGGTTAAAAAAGCGATTAAAAACTCTAAGTCGCCATTAAAAAAAGTAGACGAAACGCTACTACCGCTGTTATCGAGCATTGCAGGGTATTTAGTTTACATAATTGCTGGGCTGTTTATTTTAGATATTTTTGGCGTTAATACGGCAAGCTTAATAGCGCTAATGGGCGCGGCGGGTTTAGCGATTGGTTTGGCGCTTAAAAACACCTTAAGTAATATTGCCGCTGGCATTATGCTATTAATACTTAGGCCATTTAAAATAGGCGATTTTGTAGATGCGAGCGGCACGCTTGGCACAGTGAACGAAATAAACTTATTTACGACCATTTTTAAAACCACCGACGGCCTTTATATCGTATCGCCTAACGGTAAAGTGTGGGGCGGCAACATTAAAAACTTTACCCGTAATGGTAAAAGGCGCATGGATATAGTGGTGGGGATTTCGTACGCCGACTCTATTGATGTAGGCTTAAATGTACTTAAAGAATTAGCTGCATCAGAAAGCCGACTACTTGCAGAGCCAGCACCTAAAGTAATGGTCACCTCAATAGGCGAAAGCGCGGTGAACATTCAATTACGTGCATGGGCTGTAAATGGCGATTACTGGCAAACCGTGTGGGATTTAAATAAACGCGTTAAAGAAGCCATAGAAGGTGCTGGGCTGAGCATTCCGTTTCCGCAGCGAACGCTGCATATATCTGAGTCGATGGCATCGGCAATAACAGTAAGTAAAGAAACTTAAACTCTATTAGCATAAGCACAAATAAAAATAGCGAGCCTTGGCTCGCTATTTTTGTATTAGCCTATGTGTTGGCCGAGGTATTAACCTTCTAGTTGAAAGTCGTACACTGAGCCTAAGTTAAGCAGCTGGGTTAGTTCATCCAGTGCTTGGTAGCTTTCTGTAAGTAGGGCTGAATCGGCAAAGTCGCTTGCGCCTAATTTATCGCGGTAGTTACGTTTTGCCCAGTCACAAAGCTGAGTGTATTTAGTATCGGTTAAAATAACCTCAGGGTTTACTGCAGCAAGTTCTTGCTCGTTAAGAGCTACACGTAAACGTAGGCAGGCAGGTCCGCCACCATTTTGCATACTTTGGCGCAGGTCAAAAAACTGCACTTGGTTTACTGGGTTATCCGCTAAAATCATTTCTTCAATGTAGGCGTTTACTGCGCTATTACGTTGGCACTCTTGTGGTGCTACTAATAGCATTGAGCCATCGTCTAGGCTTACTAATTGGCTATTAAATAAGTAACTGCTTACTGCATCGCTAATGCTTACTTTATCGGTAGGTACTTCAATTATGTATAGCTGTTTGCTGCCGGTGTAGGCATCGCGAATTTCTTGCAGGGCATCTTGTTGGTTTAAAAATGCTTGCTGGTGGCAAAGCAGTACGTTTGCGTTACCTACTGCAATTACATCGTTATGAAACACGCCTTGGTCTATAACATCTGGGTTTTGCTGCAGTAAAATTTGGCTCGATTCTTTTAAATTATGTAATCGGCAAATGGCTTCTGAGGCTTCTAGTGTTTGCCTTGCAGGAAACTTAGCCGGTTTTGGTAATTGGCTGTTAAAGGCACTTGCGCCAAATACAAACATTTCTAGGCCTTGCTCGCCGTGGCTGTCGCAAAGTCGGGTATGGTTAGCCGCGCCTTCGTCGCCAAAAAAGCCCTGATCGGGTAAATGCGTGTGGTGTGCAAAATAGCTATCGTTATTAAACATGGCTTTTAATAAGCGGGTAGTGATAGCAGGCTCTAGCGAGCGATGAAACTTATTGTTTAAATTAGCTGAGGTAAAATGCACTTTGCCATCGAGGGTATCTGGCGAAGGTGAAACAGTAGCGGCATTGGCGGTCCACATAGCAGAGGCCGAATAACACGCGCGCAATAAAATAGGGTCTGCTTTAAATGCTTTATGAATAACTTGCGAATCGTTGCCAGTAAATCCTAAGCGACGTAGCACGTTTAAATCGGGGCGTGCGTGGGGCGCAAACACACCTTGTGTTAGGCCTTTGTCGTGCATGGCTTTCATTTTTTCAAGGCCCTGTAACACAGCTTCTTGAGGGTTTGAAAAACTTGCCGCATTATTTAACGAGGCAACGTTACCATACGATAAACCCGCATAGTTGTGAGTAGGGCCAACTAAGCCATCAAAATTTACTTCTAAGGCGTGCATACACGTTCCAATCATATTGTTTTTAGTAACTTAACAATACAACGCAATGGCCGCGCTTGCAAAGCCTATAAATACGAAATTTATCGGCTGTAAACTCGCTCTTTGTCGCACGTTGTATGGGTATTACTCGGATCGTTTACCTGCCATACACTAATGTCTAAACGCCAAATTAGGTAAAGGGTGTGGTATAAGTTAGCCATGGTATTTTCCTTGAAAGTTTCACTGAACACATCTGTACTGTGGAAGAATTATGCCAACTGTTAATTGAATATTTTATGAATATAAATCAGTAATTTATTAAAACACTAAAAATAACTTTTGAGCGCTTAGCACCACTTTGGGGCTAAAGGGCTTAAAAGTTGCACCAAAAAGCCACGCAGTAGGTGCGTGGCTTATGTTTTATACGTGGTAATTAGCGCCCTACTTTACCCTTTACTAGCGGGTCAAACGACAGCACACTAAATTTCCCTTGGCTGGCATTTTTACCGTCATTTAATACTGGCGAGCGATGTAGCTCATCTACGGTAAAATATATTTTATGATCGGCGCCGTAACTAAAGCCATCTGGCCAGCTTAAGCGCTCGTCTTTAAATAATACCTGGTATTTACCGCTTGGTTTTACTACGCCAATTGCGCCGTTGGTTATGTCGGTAACATACACATTGCCGCCGCCATCAACAATAATACCATCGGAAATTGGCTTGGTGCCGTAGCGCGTTACTTTACTCTCAAGGGTGCTTGCGCTCAGGCTTTTATTGTTAATATCGCTGGTGGCAATACGATAAACCGACGTGCCAGACATAGAGCCAAAGTAAAGCCACTGTTCGCTTGGGTCGAGTGTGATTGGGTTTACGCCTAAACGTGCTGGTTGACCGCCTAGTTTCATGGTGCGCCCCTCAATAACCATGTCGATGTTCTCGGCTGTGGTGTATTGGCTATTTTGTAATACTCTGCGCGCCTCACCAGTTTTTAAATTTACGGTAATAATAGCGGCTTGGCTGCCTTGTGCGGTGTCGGCAATGTATACAACACCGTGTTTATTATCGATAACTAAATCGTTTAAAAACGAGGTGTCGGTAATGGTGGGTTTAGCTAAGTAAATTATTTTATGCAGCTGCTCTTTATTGGTATCCCATCCGACTAAACGCCCAGCATGATCAGGGCCTGATGTATCAAGCATCCATAATACGCCATCGGCTGATACATTTATGCCAAGTACATCGTAAAAGCCTTTGCCGTTTTTATACGCGTATGCCCATTCTTCATTAGGGTAGGGTTTGGTGGTGCCATCGCTTAATAGCTCCATAATTTTTTGTTTTTGGCCGTAAAAACCATGTACCGATAAAAACTTACGACCCGATGGCGTAATAGCAATGTTACCCGGTGGGTGCTGAGCGTCGAAAGTGGCTACTGTTTTTAAATCAGCATTTTGATTAGCAGTATTAGCAAACACACTACTGGTTAACAACGCGGTGCTGCAGGCTGCAACTAAAAGTAATTTTTTAATCTCGATCATGTTTAAAAGCCTTCTAAAACAAGTTTACCGCGTGATGTGTGCGATTCTAAAATTTGGTGCGCTTTATATAAATTAGCGGCGTTGATTGGGCCTAAATTTTGCCCAAGCGTGGTTTTAAGTGTACCTGAGTCTATCAGCTCACTAATCTCATTAAGTAAGGTGTGCTGCGCTGTTATATCGGTTGTAGTAAATAGCGAGCGGGTAAACATAAACTCCCAATGCACCGATATACACTTACGCTTAAATTTTAAAATATCGAACGATGTAGGGTCGTCTATTAGCGCAAATTTACCTTGGGGTTTTATACACTCCACTATTTGGTCTTGGTATTGGTCGGTATGGGTTAAGCCAATAACGTAATCAAACTCAACTAACCCCAGCTCTTTGCGCTGCTCGTTTAAGTTTTTAGAATGATCGAGCACGTGATCGGCTCCTAACTCTTTAAGCCAAGTTACGCTTTGCTCGCGCGATGCAGTACCTACCACGTTTAGCCCAGTAAGTTGCTTGGCAAGCTGTACTAAAATAGAGCCAACGCCACCTGCGGCGCCAATAACTAAAATAGATTGCTGAGTATTTTGCTTATTTTTAGGCACTTGCAGGCGATCAAACAGCATTTCGTAGGCGGTAATGCTGGTTAGCGGTAGCGCTGCGGCTTGTGCGTCGGTTAATGTTTTAGGCGCACGCCCTACAATACGCTCGTCAACTAATTGAAATTGCGCATTACTGCCTTGGCGCGATAAATCGCCGGCGTAAAATACACGATCCCCCACATTAAATAACGAAACCGACTCGCCAACGGCTTTTACAATGCCTACGCCGTCCCAACCTAATACTTTGTAGCCTTGCTCTGGCGCTACATTGGCACGTATTTTTGTATCTACAGGGTTTACTGAAATAGCATTTACTTCAATAAGTAGGTCGTGCCCGGTGGCGGTTGGGGTATCAAGCTCAATTGCTTGTATAGAGCTTGCTGTAAGCGTTTTAGTGTTTTTGGTGTAGCCAAATGCTTTCATGTGCGTTCCTGATGATTTTAACGTGTAAGTATTTTTAACTTATAAGCACTATAGCTCAGTTGAAAAATAGAAAAAGACATGAAAAACTAAAGCACTTTCAAATTTTAATTGAAAATATGCGATCATTTAACGATATTCAAACTTTTATAGATGTAGCTAGTTGCGCCAGCATTTCTGAAGCCGCACGGCAAAACGCGCAAACTCCAGCGGCGGTAAGTGCCGCTATTAAGCGCCTAGAAAAAGATTTAGGAAACGTGCTGTTTATTCGCTCTACCCGCAGCTTACGATTAAGTGTGGCAGGGGAGCAGTTTTTAAGTTATGCCAAAGATTCACTTTCACTTATTCAACAAGGTGTAGCCGCAGTGCAAACTGCATTAGGCGAAGTAACAGGAACGCTTCAGGTATCGGCCCCGTGCGATTTAGGGCGTAATAAACTAAGTGAATGGCTTAATGAGTTTTTAGCGCAATACCCAAATGTAAAACTTAAACTGCATTTAAGTGACGAAGTAAGCGACATTTACAGCCAATCAATTGATATTGCACTGCGCTTTGGTGTACCAAAAGATTCGCAGTTAATTGCAGCGCCACTATTTTTAAATAATGCGCGTATTTTAGTGGCCTCTGCTGAATATGTAGCAAAAAATGGATTGCTTACACATCCCCTTAACTTAACGCAGCATACCACCATTACGTTTATGCGCTTTGGTGAGGTGTTTAAAGAGTGGCGATTTTATAAAAATGGCGCGGTGCAAAAAGTGCAGCTAAATTGCCAACACATAGTAAACGATGGCGAAATGGTTAGGCGCTGGGCGCTAGAGGGCAAAGGCATTGCGTATAAGTCATATTTGGATGTAATTGATAATTTAGCAAGCGGGGAGCTCGTTCATTTATGCCCACAGTGGCAAAGCGATCCGCTACCGCTTTATATGATGTACGCCGACCGGCGCCAAATGACCCCGGTGATCACCGCATTTAGGGCGTTTATTCAACACAAAATAACCGCGTTAGTGGGGTAGTTTTTAATCTTTATTTTCTGCGCAGCTGTGGCTAGTTAAATCGTTTACCACTAAATCAAGCAGCTGCATAAGCTGTTTAGCTTGCGTAGGGTCTACACTTTCAAACTTACATAATATATTTTTTGGAATATCAGCGGCTTCGTTTTTAAGGGCTTGTCCACTTTGGGTAAGCTGAATTAGGCGTTTACGCTTATCGTGTTCGTCTTTAATAACAGCCAGCAGAGACTTTTCGGTCATTTTTTTGAGTATTTGGGTCATAGCGCCGCCATCAATAGCGGTTTTATCTATTAGCTGCGCGATGGTGATTTCGTCTTGCTCCCACAGCGCCATCATCACTACATACTGCGGATACGTTAAGTTAAGTGCAGCCAAAGGCTCACGGTAAGCGCGAGCAATGCTATTTGATGCCATATATAGCCTATGACACAGCTGATTTTTTAATTTTAATTGCTCAAACGACATGCCCAACTCCCAACGCGTTAATACTTTAAACTCAAAAAAACATTTTAATTTGCATGCAAAGTATTTGCAATTACTATTTATCTGCACTATTATTTTGCATGCAAAATAAATTAATTGATAAACTTTGGAGTTCACTATGAATGTATTACAAAACGTTGCCTACACAGCAAAAGCAACTGCAACCGGTGGCCGTGAAGGTGTAGCTAAATCTGACGATGGCCGTTTAGATGTAAAACTATCAACCCCAAAAGGGCTAGGTGGCGACAACGGGCAAGGCACTAACCCAGAGCAGTTATTTGCAGCAGGTTATGCAGCGTGTTTTATTGGCGCACTAAAATTTGTAGCAGGTAGCGAAAAAGTTGAACTACCAAGTGATACACACATTAATTCTGAAGTATCTATTGGCGCGATTGAAGGCGGTTTTGGTATTGCAGTTAAATTAGCGGTATCACTCGGTGATATGGATAAAGCGGCAGCGCAAGAACTTGTAAATAAAGCACACCAAGTATGCCCATACTCAAACGCTACACGCGGTAACATTGAAGTAGAGCTTTCGGTTATTTAATTATCTAATTAGATAATTTTAAAAGCCCAGTGGTTTTGCCACTGGGCTTTTTTGTGCGCTGCAATTTAGCAGAGTTTCTACGCTTACAAATAAATATACGAAAAATCGTATATTCACTATTCCATATATCCTAATTTTGTTTTATTGTATGCACACTAACTAAACGAGGATGCTATGGAACAACTCAACCCACTTCAATTTTACAAATGCTTAGCCGACGATACGCGCTTAAAAGCCATGTTATTAATTAGCCATGAGCAAGAGCTATGTGTGTGTGAGCTTGTTGCTGCGCTTGAGCTTAGCCAGCCTAAAGTGTCGCGCCACTTAGCACAGCTTAGGCAATGTGGCTTATTGAGCGACCGTAAGCAAAATCAATGGGTGTACTACAGCATTAATAAAGCCCTGCCACAGTGGGCTCTTAGTGTATTAACACAAACCAAAGATGAAAATTCTGCGTTTTATAACGACGATTTAAATCGACTCAATGCAATGGGTAATCGCCCAGAGCGTGCAGCAAGCTGCTGTTAATTAAGTAAATTGATATAACTTTACTAAAGGTATTTATTATGACAATTAAAGTAGGTATTAACGGCTTTGGCCGTATGGGACGTTTAACACTGCGCGCGGCATTAGAGTGGCCAGAAGTAGAATTTATTAAAGTAAACGATGTTGCAGGCGATGCTAAAACACATGCCCATTTATTAGAGTTTGACTCAGTGCACGGGCGTTTAGCGCACAGCGTTACAGCAAACGAGAATAGCTTTAGTGTGGGTAAACACACTATTGCCGTTACCAATAACAAAACCATTAACGACACCGATTGGTCTGATTGCGATGTAGTAATAGAAGCCAGCGGTAAAATGAAAACCACTGAGCTGTTAAATCAATATTTAGCACAAGGTGTTAAGCGCGTTGTAGTAACCGCACCAGTAAAAGAAGACGGCATTTTAAATGTGGTTATGGGTGTTAACGATAATTTATATAACCCAGATGAGCACAAAATTGTTACAGCGGCTTCGTGTACTACTAACTGTTTAGCGCCAATTGTAAAAGTACTACAAGAAAAAGTAGGCATTAAGCACGGCTCAATGACCACTATTCACGATATTACCAATACCCAAACTATTATTGATGCGCCACATAAAGACTTACGTCGTGCCCGTTCGTGCGGTACTAGTTTAATACCCACCACAACAGGTAGCGCAACAGCCATTACGCATATATTCCCTGAGCTAAAAGGCAAGTTAAATGGCCATGCCGTGCGCGTACCTTTAACTAACGCATCAATTACCGACTGTGTATTTGAGCTTGAGCGTGGTGTAACTGCAACTGAGGTGAATGAATGGTTTGCTCAAGCGTCTAAAAACGAGCTTGCAGGTGTATTAGGTTACGAAGAAAAACCGCTGGTATCGATTGATTACAAAACCGATCCGCGTAGTAGCATTATTGATGCACTATCTACCATGGTTATTAATAATACCCAGCTTAAATTATACGCTTGGTACGATAACGAATGGGGCTACGCTAATCGTACCGCCGAGCTTATGCTTAAAGTTGCTAAAAGCGACTTGGTTTAACCATTTATAAGGTTTAAAGGGCTTTAACCATGTTTGAGCAACTTGCTAATTTACCTACAGCAATAAAACAGTATTTAATTATTACCGGTAATTACTGGGCATTTACCTTAACCGATGGCGCACTGCGTATGCTGGTGGTGCTGCATTTTCATCAGTTAGGGTATGGTGCGTTGGCTATTGCCATGCTGTTTTTGTTTTACGAAATTTTTGGTGTGATCACCAATTTAGTGGGCGGTTGGCTTGGGGCTCATTTAGGCCTTAATAAAACCATGAACTTTGGCTTGGCGCTGCAAATAATGGCGCTTGCCATGTTATGCGCGCCAAGTGAATGGCTTACAGTGGCTTATGTTATGGCGGCGCAAGCGCTTAGCGGTATAGCAAAAGACTTAAATAAAATGAGTGCCAAAAGCGCCATTAAACACTTAGTGCCCGAGGGAGAAAGCGGCCAAGGCCAGCTGTACAAATGGGTGGCTATTTTAACGGGCTCTAAAAATGCGTTAAAAGGGGTCGGCTTCTTTTTAGGCGGGTTACTACTTACGGTACTGGGGTTTGTAGGGGCTTTAAAAGCACTTATTATACTACTTACTATTGCGTGGATGATTAGCGTTGTATTTTTAAAAGGCGACATGGGTAAAGCTAAAAATAAGCCCAAGTTTAAAGAGCTATTTTCTAAATCTCGTGCAATAAATTTATTAAGTGCAGCACGATTATGTTTGTTTGCCGCGCGTGATGTGTGGTTTGTAGTGGCTTTACCTATTTATTTAGCCCAGCAGTTTAACTGGAACTTTTGGTGGGTGAGTGGCTTTATGGCACTTTGGGTGATTGGTTATGGCGGCGTGCAATCGCAAGCGCCACGTATTACTGGCACCAGTAATTCAAACGTTGATACTGTTAAACATGCGTATTTATGGGTGTTGCTATTAAGTGGTGTAACTGCACTTTTAGCACTACTTATGCAATTTGATGTTGCTGTGCATGCCACCTTGATTATAGGTTTACTTATATTTGGCGGTGTATTTGCAGTTAACTCATCAGTACATAGTTATTTAATTGTCAGCTTTGCTAAAAGCGATGGTGTATCGCTTGATGTTGGCTTTTATTATATGGCCAATGCCATGGGACGTTTACTGGGTACCGTGCTTTCGGGGTGGGTGTTTCAGGTTTATAGTTTTGTAGCGTGTTTATGGGTGAGCGTTGCGCTACTGATTGGTGCCACAATTACCACGGCAATTTTGGCCAAGCGTTAGGCTTGATTGTGCAAAATACCTAAATTATTTTATGTTATTAATGGCTTCACTCAGTTTATATATTAAACTGTAGGCGTATTTTAATAAAAGGTAATATAAGTGCGAGAAATCACGTTAGCAAAAAAGTTATTATGGATAACAGTAGGTAGTACATTTTTAACAGTATTAGTACTTTCTGGGGTTTTATGGTGGCAGATGTCATTAAACAGCGAGGCGCTCGCTAAAGAGTCTGAGGAGTACATTGTGGCTGAGGTTGAGCAAAAGCTTAACGCCAATGCTGCAGCCTACGGCGAAAAAATAGCTGGTTTTATTAACGAAGCTTACCGAGTTCCAAACTCTTTAGCTGCATTACTTGGTGATGCGGCTAAAACGCAAACCTTAGACCGTGATACCGTAGTGAGTATTAACCGCTCTATTTTAGAAAAAAACCAGTTTTTATCTTCTATTTATTCGCAGTTTGAAGCGAACGCCTTTGACGGACAAGACGCCCAATTTAAACAAGGTTTTAAACACTCTGTTAATGGCGATGGCACGTTAGAGGTGTATATAACGCGCGATCAAAACGGCAACATTGAGCAACAAAAAGTAGCTAACGCTGCCGATAAATACCTAACCTCTTTAAACGAGTTTGGTATTCGCGAAGCGCATTGGTACTTGTGTGCAAAAGACACGCTAAAGCCGTGTATTATGGAACCGTACTTATACGAGATCCCATCTGGCGACTCTGTCATGCTAACATCATTAACCGTGCCAATTATTAAATCTGGCCGCTTTATTGGTTTAGCTGGCGCTGATTTAACGCTACCTACCTTTCAGGGCTTAACCGAAAAACTCTCGAGCGAGCTATACAACGGCCAAGCTAAAGTAACTCTGCTTAGTGACATTGGTTTAATTGTAGGTAGCAGCCATTATAAATCTAAATTAGGCCGCCCGTTTAAAGAAGCGGTTAGCAGCAATACTTACCGTGAGCTGGTTAAATTTAAAGGTCAACATGGCTTGTTTAAAACACCTAGCGAGTACCTAGTTAATTACCCTATAAATATTAAGCTTGCTAATACACAGTGGAGCCTGCTTATTGAAGTGCCAAGCAATTTAGCACTTGAAGGGCCTAATGCTCTAGCTAAAAACATGAGTGACTCGGCTAATCAGCTTGGTTTAGTTATTTTAATAACGGGCGCCGTTATTGCTGTTATTGCCTTTATTATTATGAAAATAGTAGTAGGCTCTGTGGTTGCCCCACTTGAGCAAATTCAACAGCGTGTAGATAACCTTGCCAGCTCTGAGGGCGACTTAACACACACTCTCCACGTTGATACGCATGCAGAACTTATAGCCCTTGCTGGTGGATTTAATGCCTTTTTAACTAAATTACGTGGCTTAATTGCAGAGCTAAAAGATGTTTCATCGCAAACTAAGCATCAAGGCGAAATAGCGCAGCATATTGCTATTGATACTAAGCATAACGTGCAATCGCAATTTCAAGAAATTGAAAGCGTGGTAACCGCCATGAACGAAATGAGCGCTACTGCACTTGAAGTTGCAAGAGCCTCTGAGCAATCAGCACAACAAGCGGATGAAATAAATGGTTTAGTGGTAAGTAGTGAGTCGAGCTTGTCATCGGCTATGAGCCAAGTTAAAACCATGTCTGAAGAAATAAAAGAAGCTAACCAAGCCGTTGAAAAAGTGGCGTCGCGTAGTAAAGACATTACACAAATTTTAGATGTAATCAGAACTATTTCAGAGCAAACAAACTTACTTGCACTGAATGCAGCCATTGAAGCAGCACGTGCTGGCGAGCATGGCCGAGGTTTTGCGGTTGTTGCCGATGAAGTACGCGCACTTGCTTCTAAAACCCGTTCATCTACCGATGATATTAGCCAGCTTATTGATAGCTTATTGTTAGAAGTAGGTAATGCATCTACCGTGATTGAAAAAGGCGTAGTACGGGCTGAAAGCGCAGTAGACGAAACCTCAGTTGCTTTTGATGCACTGCATAGCGTGGTAGTAAAAGTAGACGAAATTACTAATCAAATTACGCACATTGCCACCGCAGCTGAAGAGCAAAGCTTAGTAACCGAAGAGATAAACCGTAACCTAACGCTTATCTCTGATGCGGCATCGCAGCTTGCTGATTTATCTACCCAAGCGGGCGATAGCAGCGAAGCGCTTAATGCATTGGTAGCGCAGCAAGATAGCGAGCTTAATAAGCTTAAAACGTAAAAAAGTAAGATATAAAAAAGCGGCTAATTCAGTGTGAATTAGCCGCTTTTTTTTGTTGAGACTTTTTAGTTGTGAGTAATGCGAAAAGTTATAGTTTTTTGATCAAGGCAAACATTTGGTTGATCATCGGCTGTGCTAATTGCTCAACCCCTGGGCGGTTAAAATAGCCACGCAGCCCAGTAAATTGAACCTGAAAAAACTGCGCATATTCAAGTGCCGTAAGGTTACTGCTCAGCTCATTATTTTTAATAGCTTGCGCAAACAAGGTGGTTAGGTAGGCTTCAAACTTTGCCGATAAGTCTAAACTCAGCTCATATAAAGAGGCATCTTTTTCTGCAAATTCACTGTTTGCTTTTACCAACATACAAATAGCACTTGGGCTACAGTCTTTGGTTTTAATTATTACGTTTTCTACAAACGCACGCAAACCACCTATAACAGTGTCAGAGCTTGCTAAAAAGCCATCAATTTGGCTTTTCATTTGAACGGTGTAGTCTTTTAAAGACTCACTATATAAGCCTTCTTTAGAGCCAAACGCCGCATAAATACTGCCTGGGCGCATATTAATTGCTTCTTGTAAATCACGGGTTGAGGTAGCTGTAAACCCCTTTTCCCAAAACAATTGGCTTGCAACGCGAATTACATTCTCGCGTTCAAATTTAACTTTGTTAGCCATTTTAATCTCGACTATTTTGAACGTATGCTCAATTTTAACTTGAACAGTCGCTCAAAATCAAATAGTATGTGTCTCGAAGTTACTTAACCAGACATCAGGTTACTAAAACACATTAATTTATTGGAGCAGAACATGGCAGAATTTACGTTATATACTCAAGACAACGCACCTGAAGAATCAAAATCGCTTATGGCTGATTCAGTAGCAGCATTTGGCATGGTGCCTAACCTTCACGCAGTAATGGCAGAAGCGCCTACGCTACTTAAAGGCTACCAAGTACTGCACGACTTATTTCAAAAAACATCGTTTAACGCAGAAGAGCTAACAGTTGTATGGCAGTCAATTAACGTTGAACACGAGTGTCATTACTGTGTACCAGCGCACAGCGCAATTGCCGCTTCAATGAAAGTTGACCAAGGTATTGTTGATGCACTAGTAAACAAAACACCACTTGTCGACGCAAAACTTGAAACACTACGTGAAACAACGCTTGCAATGACACGCGATCGCGGCGTAATTAGCGATGAGCAAATTGAGAAGTTTTTTGCAGCAGGTTATGGTAAACAGCAACTACTAGAAATTATTGTTGGCTTATCGCAAAAAGTAATGAGCAATTACACAAACCACCTTGCAGATACACCAGTTGACGAACCATTTAAAAAGTTTGCTAAATAATAGCGATTTTATAAATAACAAAGGCAGCCTAGGCTGCCTTTTTGTGTTTTAAATGCAAAATTATTTAAATTTAACGGTTTTTGTACTGCGAGTATAAATACGCTGCTCGGGCTTAGTCCATTCACCCTTTTTTAAATATGAGGTTGAGACTACAAATTTATCGTCTTTTAATTCACTCATCGACTTAACCTTAGTAATCCCATCTTGACTGCCTGTCACGTCTTCATAGGCTACAAATTGAGTCGGGCTGAGCACTTTCATGGTGCCTTTTGTGTAAAACCCTGCGGTAGTGAAATAGTAAAACACCAATGACTCTTTTTTACTGTCGTAAAAAATCATCGATTCACCACCATATTCGCCTTCATTAATAGAGTGCTTGGTATGTATAGCTTTACCATTTAATGCGCGCTCCCATCGGCCAACATCTTGTACTGGTTTGGCACCTTCAGGCACTTTAAAGTCGGCCTGCCAAGTGCCTAAATAAGGCTTAAATACGGCAAGTTCTTTATCAAGGTTGGTTGGGGCATCGGATGCATAGCTGCTAATTGTGTATAAGCATAATACTAAGAATAGGGCTTTAAAATATGTCATAATTTGGCTCTTATTATTTTGGTTTAACAGCTTTTAGTATAGGCGAACATTAATTGATAAAGAAAACATTAATCACCTTCTCATTGCTTTTTTTAGCCGTAATTTGGCTTGCGTATCTATCTCAGTACTTGCCTATTTACATACCTATTTATGTACCCGCTTATATAAGTTCACTGAGCCTAATCACTTTTATAATGTACGCCTGGGATAAGCGACAAGCTAAACAATCAACGCATAAAAAAGTTAACCGCACCCCAGAGCGCACGCTGCAACTACTTGCATTATTTGGGGGATGGCCCGGTGCATTGCTTGCTCAACAATTACTTCGTCATAAATCGCAAAAGCGACGCTTTATTATTGTATTGTGGTTATGTATTTTAGTTAATGTGGGATGCAGTATTGTCGCTATTTATTTTCCACATTTATTGTTAGGTTAAAGTATAAATAGAAAAAGGACTTTTATGATTAATTCAAAGCTATCAGGTGTAACTTTAACACTTATTTTATTTTTACTATTTCCAATTCAAGGATGTGCAGATATGTTTGGCTTTTTTAATAAACAAGATGTAACGCTATCACTGCAAATAAAAGGCCGATTACTTAAAAATGGTGAGCCGCTGGCAAGTGTTAAAATTACCCGAGAGCTTATTTATGGGGATACCTACATAGATGAAGTAGTAAGCGATAGCAATGGGGATTTTTATTTTGAAAATAAAACCATACGTAGTTCAAACCCCTCTAACATGTTTTTTAATAGCTCGTTACTACAGAGTATTTATATTGGTAACAAACAAGATGAAGATTCAATTTTGTGGTACGCCACAATACAGTTTACGCAGGAGCAAGCACTGCTGTCTGATATATTAAATAACTTTGAATGCGAACTTGGTGAAGAGGCTATAACGTACGATATACCGATAAAAAACTCTGGCCAATTTTATAGTGTTTATACGCGTTGTAAGTTATAGAAATTAGTGAGAAGTTTGATAAAGCCACTAATATTCCTCTATTAGTGGCATTAATATGACTATTAACGTTTTAACTGTGCTTCTTTTTGGTTTAGTAAACGAATTATAGGGTTTTGTTCTAATATTTTACTTTTCAAAATATAACCAATAATTAGTCCCGCTATAAAGCCACCAATATGCGCGCCATAATCAATGCCATCAGGGCCTGTTACTGCACCAAAAATGTTAAATCCTAACCAAATAGCAAAAAACCATACAGCTGAAAGTTTCTTTTGATAAATTACAAACATAAAAGTAAGGCTTGCGTGTCTAAACCACATTAAATACATGCCAAATAAGCCAGCAATTGCGCCACTTGCCCCTACACCTGGGATTTCTGACATAGGGCTTACAATGAAGCTAGTAAACGAGGCAAGTAACCCGCACACTAAATACCATAACAGAAAGCGTTTATGGCCTAAAACATCTTCTAAGTTATCACCAACGATGTATAAAAAGTACATATTGCCGACTAAATGCATTATAGAACCATGTAAAAATACGCAAGTTAATACAGTCCACAGCTCATTACCTTTGCTTAAATCAGCAGGTGTCATAGCAAAGTTATCAATAACATAGCTGAATGAACTTGGGTTTAAAAAGTAAAGTGCAAAAATCAATGTATTTAAAACAATAAGGCTACGAGTAACCCAAGGGGTTTTCTGTGGTTTGATATTATATTCTACAGGCATTTGTGTTAAAAACTGGAACAAGTAGGTTTTCCAACTTACTTTTTGATTTAGCTCACCTAAACTCGCTTTTATTTCAGGGCTTTTTTCAACACTTTCAAGTTCATCTTTATCAATCCATGTGCCATCACAATGTCTACAAACGTCAATTTCGGTATGAAAAGCTTCTAGAAGATGAAATCGCTCTAAACTCTTACTGCAATCGGGGCAATCAAGTTCAGAAACTCCTAAGGACTCACCAAAGTGAGTTTCAAATTTTTCGCCTTCAGGCCCTTCATTTATTTCTGAAATCATACGGTTAACTTCGTTTTTTTCAAACCATAAACCGCCACACTCACGGCAAATATCTATTTCTTCACCTTGATAATTGGTTGCTTCTAATGGGTGGTCTTTACAATGAGGGCAGTTCTTAGTTGGCATTTGTTAACTCCTTTAATGAACCGACTGAAATATCGTTTTGTTTTAGCTCTTTTTTTAATTGTTCGGCACTATTTTTTAATTGGGGAAGGGTCGTGGATTGTAGTTGCTCCGCAATTTTTTTGAGCTCGCTTGCTGCATGTTTAGCAGAGGTTTTTCTGCTGACTGCTGCGTTGATTAAAAACTCTGAACGAGAGTAGAAACGGCGTATTTGGGTCAATAGTTCACTGGGCGTTTCAAGTGTTGTGGGCGAATATTGCATGGTTTGCCAAATGTATTTTTCAAGCGTTGGCTTAAAGTATTCCATCTCTGATTTTGGAGGGCTTTTAGCTAATCGCTCTGCATATTCGCTAACACTATTTACGTTATCGGTTACTTCATCAAATAGGGATGTGCGTAAGTAATAGTTATCTTCCATTTTACTGAAATTATCGAACTTAAGCGCTTGTTCTAAACCGCTTTGAGCAGCTAAATACACACCAAACACAGTAGAAATAACCATAAAAAATTGATTTAGCCAAAAGCCAGTGCTTTTTAGTTCTTTATGATCTACAGTTTTTAGTGCTTGCGCGAGTTTTTGGGTTGCTGCTGGGTTTTTAGTATTATTATGTTGTGGAGAGGGTATTGTGGGTTCCAATTCTATATCCTTATAATTGCTTCCTTTTTAGGCGTTTAGAGTACCTATATTAGATATAGCTTGCAACCCGATATTAATTTAAAGTGATTTACATCCTCAGCTATTTTCATACATTGAGCATATAAATTCGTTATTTATAAATTACCGATGTGTATGGCAAATCATAGTCTATTAAGCTGCTAAAGCGCATTTATATCAAACTCATCACATAACACAGCAGTGCCGTTGGTAGCCTCATGGCGCAAGTGCACAATTTTTTGGTAAGCGTCTGAGTTATACCACCCTAAAGCTTGCTCGCGGGTTTTAAATTTGAGCACGACAGTGCGGTCGTTCTTTGTATCGCCTTCAATTACATCTATGTTTTGATCTACCACTAAAATTTTCATATCAAAGCCGTTAAAGGTTTCAATTGATTGCGGTAAATACTGGTTATTAAGCTTGTTTGAATCGGTTACTTTGTGATTAAAAATAAAATATGCGCTCATGGTTCTTCCTCATTTAGCAGTTAAAGAAAATAAAAAATAGCGCTAGTTTTAGCGCCTTGTTTAATGCATGAGGTAAGTATATTGGTATATATAAAATTGATAATACCAGTATGAGGGTAATTAGTTTTTACTTTAAATATATAATTAAAGTCATTTTTGCAAAATATTTTCAGCTTCAGAATTTAAAAATACGGCACCGTTTTGCGTTTCGCCTAAATAGTCGTCTTTATTATAAATAGGGCAGCTTTTAAGTGATAAACAGCCACATCCTATACAGCTATCTACCTTGTCGCGCAGGCGTTGCATATGGGCTATGCGTTCATCAAGCTGTGCTTGCCAGCGTTTTGAAAGTGCCGACCAATCTTGTTTTGTAGGTGTGCGGTTATCAGGGAGGGTGGCAAGGGTGGTTTTAATTTCATCAAGGGTTATGCCCATTGCTTGCGCAGCTTTTATAACGGCTACTCGGCGTAGCACATCTTTTTTATAGCGGCGTTGATTGCCGCTGTTTCGCCAACTTTTAATTAAATGTTTTGTTTCGTAAAAGTGCAGGGTTGATACTTTTACGCCGCTACGCTTGGCTACATAACCAACAGTTAGGTTGGCCTCTGTTAATTTTGTTTGATCTATTGGCATTATTTTAAATTTCCGTTTGACCTCAATATAACTTGAGGTTTTAAGCTTCTTTCAACATTAAAAAAGGAGCTAACTAAATGCAACAAAAAAATGAGCGTAGTACTGTTATTATTTATTCAAGCGCACGTAAAAATGGTAATACACAGGCGCACGTTAACGGATTTGCAGAGCAAAATAATGTGCGGGTAATATGCTTAGATGATTATAAAATAGCGCCATACTGCTACAGTAAAAACTATAAAAACGATGATTTTTACGCAGTATTTGAAGCACTTTTAAAGTATGACCACTGGGTTTTTGCCTCACCCGTTTATTGGTACAGCACCACAGTACAAATGAAATTATTTATTGATAGAATAACCGATTACATGGACGATGAAGTATTAAAGCCAAAGTTACGAATGCTGCGTAGTAAGCATTTTTCTGTGCTTTCTAATGCGTCATCAACCCAAGCGCCGGCATGTTTTATAGAGCAGTTTAAAAATACGTTTAGCTATTTAGGCATGCAGTTTATTAACCACAGCCATAAAAGTACCCAAAAGGTTGCTTAAATTGCAGCCTTTTTTGGTTGTCTCTGGTAGTTTAGTAACCATATTAAAAACACAGGATTGTTTTATGAAATATTTACTATGGTTAGTGCTACTTTTTAGCCCTTTAATAAATGCAGCTGAGCAACCAATTAAAGGATTTGGTAATTATTATGATGTACCAGAGTACGATAAAATTAATAGCTCTACGGTTTTTAAAATAGCATTTGATGTTGCCGATGGCGCTAAAAAAGGCGAGCAAAATAATTCAATAAATTCGCTTGCGCGTTTTATTAATATGCATGTAGCATACGGTGTAAAGCCTGAAAACATTCAACTTGCATTAGTTGTGCACGGCAGCGCAAGTGTTGATGTGTTAGCTAATAGCGAATATAAAAAGCGCTTTAGTGCAGGCAACAAAAACCAAGCCTTAATTAAGCAGCTACTTGCTAATAACACTAAAGTGTATGTGTGCGGGCAATCGGCTACTCACTTTAAAGTAACACCAGAGCATTTAATTGATGGCGTAAAAATGTCGCTTTCAGCAATGACCGCTCATGCGCAACTTCAACAACAGGGCTATACGCTCAATCCATTTTAATGACGCAATTAATTAAAAATGTACTGTGCTTTGGGGACTCAAACACGTGGGGCCTTAACTGCGAAACAGGTAAACGTTTTGATGAGCATACGCGATGGACATCACTTTTAAACCAGCAACTTGGCTCTGAATACAAGGTAATTGAGGCGGGGCAACCAAATCGTACTTTGGTGAAAAACCCGCCGTTTTCAGGTGCGCTCAACGGCATTAGCTATTTAAAACCCTATTTAGCGCAGCATGTGGTAAGTACTATTGTTATAGCACTTGGCACTAACGATTTAAAAAAGCGTTTTGACTTATCGCCTGTAAAAATTGCAAGCGGCTTAGCAAGCCTTATTACCTCTATCAAACACTTTTATGCCGATGCCGAGTTACCCAATATAGTGTTATTCGGCCCTTTATTTATAAGCCCTCAGCCTCCGTTAAGGGATATTTATTTAAACTGTGAAGACAAATTAGCACCGCTGAATATTTCCTTTAAACACGTAGCCAATGAGCACACGCTTACGTATGTTGATTTATCGCCCCTTACAACATTACTCGCAAGTGATGGCATTCATTTAAGTAGCCAAGGACATAAACGGCTAAGTGAAATTGTTACAGCTGTAATTTATTCGTTGTAATATACAAATAAATCAATGAATTAAAATTACTTTTTGGTTAAATAATTCACCTGGCGGCATTGCTTTTATGCTTAGATATGCAATTATTATTGCACCTCAAATAAACACAACCACGCAATAAAGGTGTTATGAAACAATATCAACAAAGGTCATTAGTTGCAGTACTAACCGGAGTCGTGGTTTTTGTTATGTGTACAAGCACATTGTTGTACTTTGCAGCGCAAAAGCTAGGTAGGCAATTAGCACGTGACTCTAATTATATTGTTCAGCACATAGATGCAGCAGCAGCCGAACGCAGACAAATTTTAATGCGTTTAAATAATTTAAAGTCTAATCAATGCAACAGTAATACACTTATTGAAATGCGCCGTGCTTTATTTGACGCACAATACGTAATAGATATTGGCTTTTTTACAGACGATCAGTTGGTGTGCACTACGGGCGCCGGTAAATTAGCGCGCACAATAACCGATAACCCGCCTGACTATATCCGCACAGATACACAAACTAATACGCCTGTGCGTGTAAGGTACGAACCTCAGTTGTACTTACTTTTATTTACCAGCCGCGCAATGGAGGTAATAATAGTAAGGCAAGGCAATTATAATTTAATTATAGATACCCGTGCGTTTAACGATAAAGTGATTGAATCTACCCAATGGCAAGTGATTTATAAAAGCACAGACAAAATGTTCCATTTAGCTGGGAAAAATGGCACGTATGAGCAGGTAAAAAACAGCGCATTTTTACCTTATGAGTCAATTATAAAGTGCAGCACAAATAACCCAGGGTACTGCACTGCAGCAAAACTACCTTGGAGCCAATTTTTTGCTGATAATCAATTTTTGTTAATTATTTCGCTTATTTTAATTTCGTTAGCAGGCGTATCGAGTGGCTTACTAGTTGATTACAGCCTAGCAGCACGGCGCTCAACCATAACGCGCGTTCGCAAAGGCCTTAAAAAAGGCTCATTCTATTGGACATACCAACCTATTATTTGTTTGCGTACAGGCAAGGTTGTAGGCTGCGAAGCGCTGGCTCGTTTTGAAGATAAGTATGGGGTGTTATTTCCGGATCAATTTATTCCCATTATCAGAAAAGCAAATTTAACTTGGCGCTTTACCCAAGTAATGATTGATAAGGTAATAAAAGAATTATCAACGCTTGAAGTACTGCCTAGCAAATTTAAAATTTCGATTAATATTTTTCCGTGTGACGTAGAAACCGGCAATGTCGCTCTTTTAAAAGATATTCCAGTATTAACTGATTCGCGGTTTATTATTTGCCTAGAAATAACCGAAGACGAATATTTAGATTCAACCGTTGCGCATGCGCATTTTAAAGCACTTGTAGAGGCCGGATTTAATTTATCTATTGATGATTTTGGTACAGGTTATTCAAATTTAAAAAACCTGCAAAATTTAAGTTTTCATCAACTTAAAATTGATCGCACGTTCGTACAAGATATAACCACAGAGGGCTTAAAAGCGTCTATGATCCCCAATATTATGGAATTAGTGCGTAAATTTAACTATACCTGTGTGGCAGAAGGCATAGAAACTAACGAGCAAGAAGCAATATTAAAATTAGCGGGTGTTCATTACGGGCAAGGCTGGAAATACGCTAAACCTATGGCACTTTACGATTTTAAAACGTATTTAATATCGCAAAAATTTTAGATTTTAGTAGTACAAGTACACCACCCTAAATACAGTTTATACAATTAGTAGGTTATAAAATGATTAAAGTATTACTCAGCGCCTTGGCTTTTATAATGCTTAGTGCGTGTTCTGCTCAATATCCAAATCAACAAGTGGCTGGTAAACAGTTTCCAACGATTAGCGGCCAAAGCTTAGAGGAAAAAAACGTTGCCATACCGAGTGATTTTAAAGCCGATAAAACACTCTTATTAATTGGCTACAAGCAAGATAGCCAGTTTGATATAGACCGCTGGTTAATTGGTTTAGATATGGCGGGTGTTACCTTGCCAACTTACGAACTGCCGACCATTGCAGGCATGGCTCCGCGTATGTTTAGCACCTTTATTGACAGCGGTATGCGCAAAGGTATTCCAAAAGAGCTGTGGGGCGGGGTTATTACCATTTATGAAGATGGAGAGGCAGTACAAAAGTTTACGGGCAATCAAAACCCAAATAATTCTCGTGTAATCTTAATTAATAAAACGGGTAAAATTTTACATTTTTACGACCGTGGTTTTTCGGTTGACGCGCTTAATAAACTTAAAGAAAAAATAAAATAAAGGGAGCTAAGCTCCCTTTATTATTACGTGTATTTAAAATTCGTAACTTACACTAAAGCGCGTAGTACGAGGCATAATATAGCGACCGTTTGGCGCGTCGGCATTACGTGGGTCACCCTCGGTAATACCTTGCTCATCAGTTAAGTTATCAATAGCTACTTGAAGCTTTATACCTTCCATTGGCTCTAAAATTAAGCCTAAGTCTACTTTTTCATAGCCATCAAGAGTCACTGTGTTTTCGTTGTTACCAAAACGGTCATCAACTGCCGAAAGTGTACCGTATAACGTGGCGTACATACCTTGTAGCTCAAAGTCGTAGCTTGGCGTTACACGCACTTGCCATTTAGGCTGGCGCTGCGATGTATTACCTTCATTTGTAGGGCTTTGCGTAATTTCGGTTTCTTGTAGTGTGGTATTTAAATTAACCGAAAAACCCGACTGATGATTAAAGTTATAATCAAGCTCAACACCATATGCTTCATTTGTTAAAATTTAAGCAGGTACGCCAGGGCGGCGTACAAATGTATCGCCCTTTACTTCATTCACAAAAAGTGTGGCGTAAAAGTCGGTAGAGTCTGAAATAAGTTTGTAGCCAAATTCACCTTGAGTTACTTCTTTGATTAGCTTTTCGCCGCCTTCATAAGCGCTAAAATTATCTCTAAAGTCGTCAAAGTAAGGCATTTTATAGCCTCGGTTAACACGGGCAAATACGCCCATATCGTCGTTAATAGAGTAATTAATACCGGTTGTCCACGAGGTTTTACTTTCATCGTAGTTAACAGCCTTTGTGATTATACCGTCTAGGCCTTCATCAACACTGTATTCTACTTCATGGTTTTCGTGGCGAATGCCTGCATCTAAGGTAAAGTCGTCGGCAAATTTATATTGAGTTGTTATATAAAATGCGTTGGTGCGTGCATCACCTGTTGAGCTTATATCGTAGTTAAAATCGCAGCCGTCGGTGCTTTGATTACACTCAATACCAGTTAACGACTCGCCGCCTGCTTCTAATACGTGGTAAGTCGTATTACCTAAACTCCACCAATCGTTTGCCGATGTGCTTGCTGTGTAGTAACCAAACGTGGCTGATAAGTCATCAAATTGCTTTGAAAACGCTAAATCGTTAGTAAATGAGCTAATTTCTTTAAGTACAACCCAGCGTCCAAGCTGTTGTATAGGGGTGTCGCTTGCGTATTCTGTATTGGTTACTGCGCCAAACGCAGTTTGGCCGTTATCTGCAACGTCCCCAACTGTGGTAGCTGAGCCGCTAGGTACAAGGCCAAACGTATTCGCATCGCCTTTGGTTATGTTAAAGCGATCTGAAAATTGCCAACCATTATCAAACTCTAATTTAATGCTACCGCCCGAAACATGCCCATCCCAGCCTCGGCCATCACCTAGGTCTATATCATGTGCTTGTGCATCTGGGCCTGTGAATATTGTTGCTTGGCGGTTTAATGTGCCAAGTTGTGTGTACCCTGCATCTATCCCTTCTATATTTAATGGGGTAGGTAGGTACCATGCACCGTGGTCATCTGTTTGGCGAGTGTAAAAGTTAAGCTCACCGTTATCTAAATCTTTAGTTATATTAATTGTAAATTGGCTGCCTTTTTCAGAGGTAAAGCCTGCATCACGAATACCGGGTGAGCTTTTAACATATCCACCCACCATAAAGTATAAATCGTCAGTGATCTCGCCGCTCATAACCGCATCTACACGCTGTAAGTCGTAATCTGATGTGGTGTATTTAAATAAGCCTTCGGTATCTTCGCTGCCTCTTTTCAAGCGAAAATTTGTTGTTAAACCAGGTTGCCCGTTAGATAAAACAGGGTTTGGACCACCGCGTAAGGCTTCCATTGTCTCTATTGTTTCATCAATTCTAAACAACGATGAATTTTCTAAAAAAGATAATGTAGGGGCAGGGTAAACAGGCGAACCTTCAATGCTTAACGTTAAAAACGGGGCGTCACCGCCACCAGGAAAACCACGTACAAATACATTTGCGCCCGACTCACCACCCGAGCTTTCTACCCATACACCCGGCACGGCTTTAAAAAGGTCAGCGGTGCTTTTTGGCGACAGTTTAATAATTTGCTGGCTATCAATATTTGTTACAGCGTAGCCGGCATCAATTTTTCTGATACCAACTCCAGTGGGCGTGCCTGAAACAACAATGCGCTCAACCTTTGTTTCTTGTGCTTGCTCTTGGGCAAACGCAGCGTGTGAGCTTAGGGCTAAAGTTATGGCACACGCGAGTGTGCTTTTTGCTTTATTGAATTTCATGTGTGATCCCGTTTTTAGTGTGTTAAACAGTGTGTTTTTACAGCGCCATTAGTAAAAGTTAATGTAAACAGGCTGTATATGGTGAAACCTTAGAGATAAATGCAAACGTTTGCAATATTTATTTGTAAATTATTTATGAATTTAATTTGTTGGATTATTAAGCGTAATAGCGAATGAATTGATTTTTTGTAGCTGGAACGCGCCAGTAAAAATTAATAATGCTATATTGTCAGCTAGTTACAATTTATATTAGCGAACTCAAAGCGGCTCAAGGTTTTCATGAACAATAAAAAAATTAAATTAGCTGATTTAGCGAAATTAGCAGGCGTATCTACCTCTACCGTTTCGCGCGCATTAAATGACAACCCATTGATAAAAAAAGAAACACGCGACAAACTGCAGCAGCTCGCAAAAAAGCACAACTTTAGCTTAAACACGGCGGCCAGTCGCTTGCGCACCCAAAAAACAAATGTAGTTGCTGTTATTATTAACCTTGATGAGCAAACAGAGCAGTCAATTAGTGATCCGTTTTTATTAAAAGTAGTTAGCGAAATTAACCTTGCACTAAATCAACAAGGGCTAGAGCTTTTATTATCAAACTCCATAATGGCGCAACACGATTGGGCTAATTACTTTATTAACGGGCGCAGAGCCGACGGAATCATTGTTGTTGGGCAAGGTAAAGACCAGCGCAATATAGAGGCTGCCGCTAAAGCTGGCATTCCACTAGTGGTTTGGGGCGATCCTAAAACACCTAGCAGCTATCCCATAGTCGGCAGTGATAATTACCTTGGAGGCATGCAAGCAACGGCGCATTTAATAGAGCATGGTGCTAAAAATATTGTGTTTTTAGGCGACCCTGAACACGGCGAAATTAGCGAAAGACACCGCGGCTACGCTGCTGCGCTTTCAACACATAAACTAGAGCAACACGTTGTTTCAATTGATATTACAAGTGGTTCGGCTTATCAAGCAGTAAACCATTTACTGCGTGAAAAAGGCCTGTATTTTGATGCTATTGTTGCATGTAGTGATATGGTTGCACTCGGGGCAATGAAAGCCTTAAAAGAGCGTTATGTGAGTATTCCAAACGATGTTGCTCTTGTTGGATTTGACGATATTGCAATGGCAGATATAAGCCACCCATCACTTTCTACAATTAAACAAAACACCCAGTTAGCTGCCTCTTTGATAGTTAAAAAGTTAATGCAACAATTTTTAGGCGAAAAAGTAGAATCTCAAGTTATTGATATAGAATTAATAACTCGTCAGTCTAGCAAGCGCTAATTTATAGCTATGTGTATTAATTGTTAAAGTTAAAATGCAAACGATTGCAATGAATTTTATTCTACACTACACTCAAGCTTCACTGACACACACACGCTAATACCCTAAGGGCATTAGCTTATAAAGTTACAATGCATTGCGTTGTAAGTAGGGCAAGCTATGAGTAAAACAAAAATCACACTGGCAATTGCTGCAAGCTATTTTATTTTTGCAATATTATTAAATAGCGTAGGTACCGTTATTTTGCAGGCAATAAATACGCTAGGCGTTAGTAAAACAGAAGCATCGGTACTGGAAGGGTTTAAAGATTTATCGATTGCGATAATGTCTTTTGCTGTTGCATCGTTTATTCCTAGGCTAGGTTATAAACTCGCTATGCTTGGCGCATTAACTGTGGTGGCAGCGGCCTGTGTAAGCACCGCAATGATTAGCGACTTTTATATGTTTAAAGTGCTATTTGCGGCTATTGGCTGTGGTTTTGCTGTAGTAAAAGTCTCTGTTTATTCAATTATTGGCCAAGTAACAGACGATGCAAATAGCCATTCGTCATTATTAAACACCATAGAAGGTATTTTTATGGTGGGTGTATTAAGCGGCTATTGGATTTTTACGGCATTTATAAATCCAGGCGAGCCTAGTGCATGGCTAAATGTATATTATGGGCTTGCTGCACTTACTTTAGTTGTGATTGTAAGTGTTATAGCTGCGCCTATTAAGCCTGCGCTTCAAAGCGATAAAAGCAGTTCGAGCTTAAGTGACTTTGTGGCCATGTTAAAGCTAACTTACCAACCACTTGTTGTTATTTTTATTATAAGTGCTTTTTTATATGTACTTATAGAGCAAGGCGTTGGAACGTGGTTACCAACCTTTAATAATCAAGTATTACAGTTACCTGTAGCTATAAGCATTCAGTTAGCTAGCATATTTGCCGCCGCTCTCGCGCTGGGTCGATTAGTTGCAGGGCAGGTGCTTAAACACATTAATTGGTTTTTTGTTTTATGTGGCTGCCTTGTTGCGATGGCATCACTGATTATTATTACGTTGCCGCTTACTGAAAACTTACCAACAACTAAGGTTAAAAGCTTATTTGACGCTCCGTTAGCGGCATTTATTTTGCCTCTTATTGGCTTTTTTATGGCACCTATTTACCCAGTATTAAATTCTGTGATGTTAAATGCGCTACCAAAATACCAGCATGCGGCCATGACTGGTTTAATCGTTGTATTTTCTGCATTGGGTGGCACAACGGGTTCGATGATCACAGGCTATGTGTTTGAGCATTTTAGCGGACAACATGCATTTTACCTTTCTTTAATACCCATTAGTTTAATTTTTATTAGCGTGATTATTTTTAAAAAACGCACCCATGCCATTTCTCAACATACAGCTAATGCTTAATTTTTTAGGATTGTTATGAATTTTTTTGATAGCCAATTATTTAAAGATGTACAAACACAGCATATTTTTAGTGACTGTAAAACATTTGCAGATGCTACAGCACGTACCAATTGGCAAAGTGCGTGTAAAAGCTACGAGCAAGTAGCACCACTTAGCAACATTGATCTTAAAGAGTTTGTAAACGCTCACTTTTTAACAACCCCGCTATTAAAAATGAGTACTGAGGTAGATACTTCAAGTGTAAAAAGTTACATCAACTCGCTGTGGGGTGGTTTACGCCGCGAGGCAGACACGCCTAAAGCCGATTCATTATTAGCACTTAAGCACAGCTATATTGTACCAGGTGGGCGTTTTCAGGAAATATACTATTGGGATAGTTACTTTACAGCGCTTGGCTTAATTGACGCTAATAAAGCCGACATTGTTGAAGATATGCTGCAAAACTTTATTGATTTAATAAACGATTTTGGGTGCATTCCAAATGGTAACCGTCGCTACTATTTATCTCGCTCCCAGCCGCCAATTTTAGCGCTTATGGTGCAATTATTATGGCAACATGTGCACAGCAAATCGAATAACTTAGCCTGGCTTAAAAGCTGTGTTACCGCGCTTGAAAAAGAGTATGCGTTTTGGATGCAAGGTGCTGATAATTTAAATACTGAGCAAACAGCCATTAAGCGTGTAGTAAAGCTCAATTGTGGTGGCGTTTTAAATCGTTACTGGGACGATGAGGCTGCTCCTAGGGCCGAGTCGCTTAGAGAAGATTTAGAGTTAGCCCATGATTTTGCAGATCATGAAAAGCCTGATTTTTATCGCAATATTCGTGCAGCGTGCGAATCAGGGTGGGATTTTAGCTCTCGCTGGTTAGCCAAGCCGCTTTCGCTAAGTTCCATACAAACAACAGATATAGTGCCCATTGACTTAAATTGCTTAATGTACAACTTAGAAAATCAGCTTAGTGAGTTTTACACTTTATTAGGTAATAACTCGCAAGCTGAGGTATTTAATACCTATGCCGCTAATAGAAAGCAGCTTATACATACGTACTTATGGAGCGATGAGCACCACTTTTTTGTTGATTACAATCACAGTAAAGCGAGTCAGTCTGATGTATTGAGCGCTGCAGCAAGTACAGCCCTGTTTGTAAATGTAGCTTGTGATAAACAAGCTAAGCAGGTTGCTAAACTTATTGAGCAAGACTTTTTAAAAGAAGGCGGTGTAGTGACCACTATTACAGATACGCCACAGCAATGGGATAGCCCTAATGGTTGGGCTCCGCTTCAATGGTTTAGCGTAAAAGGGCTTAATAACTACGGTTTTAGCAACCTTAGTAAGCGTATAATGCAAAATTGGTTAACTATGGTCGAGCAAGACTTTGCTCAAAATAAGTGCTTACTAGAAAAGTATAATGTGTGTGAGCCACAGCTAAAAGCAGGTGGCGGTGAGTATGCAGTACAGCAAGGTTTTGGCTGGACAAACGGCGTAACTTCGCGCTTTTATACGCTCTGTGAAGACTGAACGAGCTGCTACTCATACAGACTTTAGCGAAATATTATTTATAAGATTCTATCCGACAATAAATTTTTCTAAATAGTATGAGTATATTTAGCGGCAACTTTTATACAAAAAATCGCATTGTAAATTGTATATAATTTAGCTAACGTATCATAAACATTTCAAGGATGAGATTTATGTCACTGCAGCAGGCTATTTTTGTAAAGACCACATTCCAGTCATCTTTTCACACTGAAAGCTACACAGCTATTTTAAAAACTATCCAGGCGCTTTTTGGCAATATCAAAATGGACGATACTTTGCCTAAAGCTGAGCAACGCGGTCATTATGATTTGTTTTTAATTGATGGTGCTAATAATAATTGGCACGATTTAATTCCAGCAGATCTAATATGCTTGGCTAAGCAATACAGCATTGTTGTTTTTAATGTAGATAAAGAAAGTGTCTGCGAAAAAAACTTATTACTAAATCATATAAATGGTGTGTTTTATAAATCAGACGAACTTGAAGATATTTTTAAAGGATTAGTAAGGGTAAGTGCCGGAGAACTTTGGTTTACTCGTAAGGTCATTTCTCAAGCATTTAACGATATACTGGCTGTTGCAGCTTCATTTAATAACTTAAGCGATACTATAGAGCTTAAGCAAGATGATTACGCGCATTTAACGAAGCGAGAAAAGTCGGTTATTCATTTAATTGCGCAAGGTGCGAGTAATAACGCCATTGCTGATAAGCTAAATATTAGCGATCACACTGTAAAAACTCACTTGTACAGTGCGTTTAAAAAAACCAACTCTCGTAACCGTGTAGAATTAGCTAATTGGGCCCAGCGCTACATCTCCGTTTTACTACCGTTAGTTAAATAAATTAGCACTCTAAAGTGACCTCAAGCCCAGCATTGCTGGGCTTTTTTTGTTTTACGATAAATCTAATAAGCGCTTAGAGTTTAGTTTGAACGGCTCACATCATACCAATCCGCATAATTAAATGATCTATTTTGAGGATGGATAAACGTGTTGATAGCAAGGCAAAAAATTCGCTATTTAGTTGTTCTCGGCAATTGCTCCTGCATTGCTCTACCTTCTGCATCCATGCAGTCGTAAATGAGAGTTTTTTAACGCAGATAGCGACACGTTTAGCCCCTGAAAATGATTAAGTATTATTGCGGATTGGTATTATACGGATGGGTTTTAAGCCAGTGCTCGGCGATTTGCTCGCGCGTGGCAAACCATACCTGCTCATGCAAGGTGGCATATTCTAAAAACCTCGCGAGGGCTTTAATGCGCCCAGGGCGGCCAATTAAGCGGCAATGCAAACCTATCGACATCATTTTTGGGGCATTTTCACCTTGTGGGTCGCCTTCTTCATAAAGCGTATCAAAGGCATCTTTTAAATAATTATAAAATTGATCCCCGGCATTAAAGCCTTGCACAGCAGCAAAGCGCATGTCGTTTACATCAAGGGTGTAAGGTACTATTAACTGGGGTTTACCTTCTTTAATACTGTAAAAGGGTAAGTCGTCGCTGTAATCGTCAGCGTCATATAAAAATGTGCCATTTTCTACCACAAGGGCAGCAGTATTTGGGCTTGTGCGCCCGGTGTACCAGCCTTTGGGCTTTTTACCAGTAAGTGCTTGAATGATCTCAATGGCTTTTTGCATGTGCTCGCGCTCGGTTTGCTTATCTATATGTTGATAATTAATCCAGCGCAGGCCATGGCTTGCTATTTCGTGCCCTGCATCAACAAAAGCTTTAGCTACATCGGGGTGGCGCTCAAGGGCCATCGCCACGGCAAAAATGGTGACCGGTATATCGTATTTTTTAAAGAGTTTAAGTAAACGCCATACACCTGCTCGCGAGCCATATTCGTAAATGGACTCCATGCTTATATGGCGATCTTCTACATGCGGGGCACTGACTATTTCAGATAAAAATGTTTCGGCCGCTGCATCACCATGTAATACACAGTTTTCGCCGCCTTCTTCGTAATTTAATACTACTTGCACAGCAACGCGGGCTTTATTGGGCCAATTTGCATGGGGCACCTGTGAGCCATAACCAACTAGATCGCGCGGGTAGTGTTTAAATTGCTCGCTCATGTTATTGCTCCTTTTTAAGCGCTGTGAGCCAAGAGCCTAGCGTTTCGCGCTCTGCATCAGTCATTTTGGTCATATTTGCCAATGGCATGTCTTTGGTTATAACCGCGCGGGTATGAATAAGGGTGCTGGCTTTTTTTACATCATTAATAGAGTCGAGCTTAAAGCCAAGCGGCGCTGTTTGAAAAAGCTCAGAGGCAGGTGTTTCACTGTGGCACTGTGTACAGTGCTTGCTGATTATATCCCACGCTTGAGTGTCGGTAATGCTTGCTTGTAAAGGTGCGTTTTCGCCTGCATTTGTTGGGCTGCTAGGCCACGGAGCTATAGCCAGCATTAGGGCCAAAAAGGCGGCAATACCACTTACAAGCACTGAAGGTTTATTAATACCTTGGTGCTTTAAGTTAAAGTAATGGCGTATCCACATGCCAATACCAAATAGCGCAATTAATATAAGCCAGCCAAAGCTGTGACTGTAGGTGTAAGAAAAGTGGTTGCTCAGCATAATAAATACCACAGGTAACGTGGCGTAGTTATTATGAATAGAGCACAGCTTTGCTTTTAAACCCGGTGCTGAATCGGGAATACGGCCAGCTTCTACTTCGCTTACCATGTAGCGCTGCCCTGGCATAATAATGTGGTACACATTGCCAACCATACACGTACCAATAAGCGCACCGACATGAATATACACAGCGCGGTCACTAAATAGCTGGTCAACCCCGTAAGTCCAAAGAGCCAATATGCCAATAACCACAGCAATAAACGCTTTACCGTTTTCAACCAGCGGGGTTTTGCACAATAATCGATAAACACCATAACCTAAGCCAATAAAGCCAAGCGATGCGCCGATAGCGGCAAATTTACTTAGCTCACTTTTACTGTTATCGATTAGGTAAACATCTGCGCCAACATAATAAAGTAGGCTAAATAATAAAATACCGGTGATCCACGTTGTGTAGGCTTCCCATTTAAACCAGTGCAGGGTATGCGGCATTTCTTCAGGGCCATTTTGATACTTTGCCACTTCATAAAAGCCACCGCCGTGCACGGCCCATAAATCGCCTTTTATGCCTTTGTCTTGTTTCCATTGTGGCGGGGTTTGTAAATTATTATCAAGCCACGCAAAATAAAACGACGCCCCAATCCACGCAATGCCTGCAATTACATGAAAATAACGCAGGACTAAATGAGCAAGCTCAAATAAATAGTTTTCCATTAGGTTAAGCCTCTTCTAATTGCAGTGTGTGAGTTGTTGAAAACTGCTCTTTTGCATCGCGCTTATACACGCTTTTACCCATGATGTAGGTTTGTTCTATGCAGCGGTCATCACCTAGCATCATCATGGCAAAGAGTTGCTCGTGCAGGGTTTTTGCATGACCAATTCTGAATTTTAAAAACGAGGTAGCCGCGTAGTCCATTACAATAAAGTCGGCTTCACAGCCAATAGCAAAGTTACCTATAGTGCCTTCTAAATCAAGCGCCCGTGCACCGCCTAAAGTGGCGAGGTACATGCCTTTAAACGCTGAAAAACGCTGGCCTTGTAATTGCTGAATTTTGTACGCTTCGTTACCTGTTTGCAGCATAGAAAAACTTGTGCCTGCGCCTACATCGGTGCCCATACCCACGTTTATTCCGTGCTCTTCACATCTCTTTAAATTTAAAAGGCCCGAGCCTAAAAATAAGTTAGAGGTAGGGCAGTGAGATATAGCCGCGTTGTTATCGGCAAGGCAGCAAAGCTCACGCTCAGATAAATGAATACTATGGGCAAATACCGAGCGTTTACGCACCATTTTAGCTTGCTCGTAAACGCCAAGGTAATCTTCGGCTTCAGGAAATAACCCTTTTACCCATTCGCACTCGTCTTTGTTTTCAGATAAGTGTGTATGCAGGTAGGTGTCGGGGTATTCTTCTAATAATTGAGTGCATTTTTGTAGTTGTTCAGGGGTTGATGTAGGCGCAAAACGCGGTGTTACTGCATAGCTTAACCTATCAACATTGTGCCATTTTTCTATAAGTGCTTTTGATTGATCGTAACTGGTTTGCGCACAATCTGATAAATCGTCAGGGCAGTTTCTGTCCATCATTACCTTACCGGCAATCATGCGTAAATTACGTTTTTGTGATTCGTTAAAAAATGCATCCACCGATTGCGTGTGCACAGTACCAAATACCAACGCGGTGGTGGTGCCGTTTCTAAGTAGCTCGTCTAAAAAGCGGTTAGATATGTCTTTTGAATAATGCTCACAGGTAAACTTTTTTTCGGTTGGGAAGGCATATTCGGTAAGCCAGCTTAAAAGCTGCTCGCCATACGCGCCTACCATTTCGGTTTGTGGCAAATGTATGTGCGTGTCTATCATGCCGGGCATAACCAATTTGCCATCGTGGCGAATAATAGTGGCTGATTTATCTAAGCTTGGCAGTATGTCTTGCTCGTAACCAAGGTTAACCACTTTACCGTTTTGAATAACTAACGCGCCTTTTTCAAAATAGCGATGGGCGTTGTCGCCGGCTATGGCTGGGTCGTCAACAAAATCGAGTATGTTGGCACAAATTACGGTTATTTTATTATTATTCTGCGTGCTCATTGTTAGCTGCCTCTGTACGTTGAATAGCCAAATGGGCTAAGCAATAACGGAATGTGATGATGCTTTTGATCTTGCAATCTAAAGGTTATTTGCGCTTCTGGGTAAAACGCTGGGGTAGGCTGGTTTTCATAGTAACTATCTAAATCAAATACCAACTTATAGGTTGCAAATTCTACGTCTGTATTTAGCCAGTCGGTAATACGCCCGTCGCTATTTGTTTTACCTTGGGCAATTAATTCCCACTTGTTATTAGTGTATACAAACAATTGTACAGCTACATTTGCTGCAGGTTTACCTGTGCTGGTATCGAGAATATGGGTAGTAATAGGGCTTTTGTTCATACTTTTATTCATATCAGGGACTCCAATCTTATTTTTGTTATTTTGGCTTGTTCGCCCGCGGCTATATTAAGCTCTGTGCTGCGGGTGTTGTGTATACGCTGCTCAATAAGTTCAAGCATTTGCTCAGCACTTTTGCCGCTGGCACACACAATAAATATAAAGCCAAATTTACTGAGGTATTCTTTATTTAGCGCAATCATTTTTTTAAGAGTTTGCTCGTTTGCTTTGCTCATTCCTGATTGTTCGTGCCCCGCTTTTTGCGCTGTAGCGGCGTACTTTTTACTTAATGTTGATAAATCGCCAATTTGTGGGTGGCCTTCAAAAGCGGCTAAATAATCGCTCTCACCTAGGCTATCCCATACGCTTTGAGCGCTCTGAAATAGGTGCTCTTTATTTTCAAATGGCATGGTATTTAGCATACCGCTTACCCAATCAGGGGCGGCGCAACAGTGCTCTAAAGCTTGATGCGCTTGCGCTTCATTTAGGTTATTAATTTTTAAGCTACTCATGCGTCTACTTCCTCTTGCGTGGTGCTAATTAGGGCATTTTTAAGTGCACGCCATTGCACACCTTGGCGTTTAGGCGCATGGGTTTGCATAGCCTGATAAAGGCCAATTAACTGCCCACTAATTGATATTGCCACTTCCATAGGGAGCTTGCCCGTTACATTTTCAAGCCCAACAGGGCAGGTCATTTGCTTTATTTGCTCGGTAGTAAAATCGCGATGAGCTAAGCGCTGCTTAAAGCGTTTTGCTTTGGTATCTGAGCCAATAACGCCAAGCCAATTGGCATCAGCGCGTTTAATAATGGCTTGTGTGAGTGCAAAATCGAGCTGGTGGTTATGGGTTAATATTAAGTAATTATTAGCTTTGGGCGCGCGTTTTACTTGCTCTGTTGGCTCTTCATCAACCACTTTTATAACATTATTAGGGATTGATTGTGGGAATACATCGGCGCGGCTATCTATCCAACGTATACGCATAGGCAGCTGTGCCAATATACCAATAAGCGCCTGTGCTACATGGCCTGCGCCGTAAATATCAAGCGTAAAGCGCTCGCATTGCATGCACTCAAGCATCACTGTGGCAGCTCCGCCGCAGCACTGGCCTAAATTTGCGCCTAGGTTAAACTGCTCTATCACTTGGGTGGCCTCACCTTTGGCAAGTAGCTCGCGGGCTTTTTCTATTACTACGTATTCAAGGTGACCACCGCCAAGAGTGTCGTAGATATGCTCGCCACTTATTACCATTTTAGAGCCTGTGCCGCGAGGGGTTGAGCCATTGGTTCCCAGCAAAGTCGCAATAACATAGTTAGTGCCGCTTTGTTCGTGCTCGTTTATAGCTTGCGCCCAATTTTGAGTATGAAAACCCTGAAACGACTCATTTAAATTAGCCATGTTGATGCTCCTTAAACCAGCTAGCGGTTTGCTCAATTGCATTTAATACACGCTCAGGTGTAGCGGGTGTATCCAGTGGGGCGGTGTATTTGTAATTGGCCACACTGCTTATGGCATTACGAATAGCACTCCATACACTAAAGGCCAGCATAAACGGCGGCTCGCCAACCGCTTTTGATCTAAATACGGTGGTTTCTGGATTGGCCGAGTTATATAAATTTACGTTAAATTCGGCAGGGGTATCGCCAATAGCCGGAATTTTATAATTAGCGGGGCCAAAGCTTGCAAGCTGGCCTTTATCATTCCATTGTAAGTCTTCGGTGGTAAGCCAGCCCATACCTTGAACAAAGGCACCTTCTATTTGCCCTATATCAAGTGCTGGGTTAATTGAGCTGCCCACATCGTGCAGAATATCAACACGCGTTACGGTATTTTCGCCTGTTAGCGTATCTACTTCTACTTCACTAAGTGCTACGCCGTGAGCGTAGTAAAAAAATGGTCGGCCTTCGCCTTTCGCTCTATCGTAATGAATTTTAGGCGTGGCGTAATAACCCGTTGATGAAAGCGATATACGATTCATGTAAGCAAGGTTTGCAAGTTCACTAAAGCTAATTTCGCCTTTACTAAAGGTAATGAGATTATCTTTAAATACAATACTTTGGCTGTCTACCTCAAAGTGCTCACTTATAAAGTTTATTAAACGCTCTTTTATGGTGTTTACTGCGTTAAGCGCTGCCATACCGTTTAAGTCGGTACCGCTTGAAGCTGCTGTTGGCGAGGTGTTTGGTACTTTGTCGGTACGGGTCGCGCTTATGCTTATGGCGTCAAAATCAACGCCAAACCCATGGGCTACAATTTGCGCTATTTTAGTGTTTAAGCCTTGGCCCATTTCGGTGCCGCCATGGTTTAAATGAATTGAACCATCACTATATACATGCACGAGCGCTCCCGCTTGGTTTAAGTGCTGTACGGTAAACGATATACCGTATTTTACCGGCGTCATCGAAAGGCCTTTTTTGATAATAGGGGATGATGCGTTAAAGGCTTTAATGGCCTCTTTTCGCGCCCAGTAATCCCCCGACTCCTCAAGCTGAGCAATCATATCTTTTAAAATATGCTGCTCTACTGTTTGATGATACGGCGTGGTGTCGCGGCCTTTTTTGTATAAATTAAGCTTTCGGATCTCAAGTGGATCTTTACCTAATTTAGCGGCAATGTCGTCCATTATTAGCTCGCCCATGATCATGCCTTGCGGACCACCAAACCCTCTAAACGCAGTGTGACTTACAGTATTAACTTTACAGCGATTACCTTTAATGGTGGCAGCTGGGTAGTAATACGCGTTATCGGCATGAAACATTGCACGGTCTACAATGGCATCAGATAAATCAGGCGAATAACCACAAAACCCATTTACGGTTACATCAGCGCCTTCAATCAGACCATTTTCGTCAAAGCCTACATGGTATTGGTTATAAAATGGGTGGCGCTTACCGGTAAGTTTAAAGTCGTCGCTGCGGGCTAGGCGCATTTTAACTGCGCAGCCAAGGTAATAAACTGCAAGCGCTGCAAGGCAAGCCCACGGTGCGCCTTGGGTTTCTTTACCGCCAAAGGCACCGCCCATACGGCGGGTTTCTACGTTTACAAAGCTAAATGGCTTTTTTAAAATTTTGGCAACTAAGTGCTGCACCTCTGTAGGGTGCTGCGTAGAGCATTGCACATGAATGCCGCCATCGTTATCGGGTTGAGCGAGTGCTATTTGCCCCTCAAGGTAAAAGTGTTCTTGCCCGCCTATGTGTATTTCGCCTGTAAGCTGGTGGGCTGCATTGTTGATGGCTTGCTCACTATTACCACGCTGTAGTGAATGTGGCGGCCTTACCCAATGCTCTTTTTTTATGGCTTCTTTAATATCAAGTATGGGGGTGGTTTGCTCGCACTCTATAACCACTAAGCGAGCAGCGCGGCGCGCAGTGGCGTAGCTGTCGGCAACAACTACCAATACTGGTTGCCCGTGGTATTGAATTTCATGGCTAGTTAGCAGTACATCACCTGGAAATACTGGGCCAATATCAAGCTTACCGGGTACATCATCGGCCGATAAAATACGCTTAACGCCCGCCACTTCAAGCGCTTTACTTGTATCAATTGATTTAATAAAGCCGCTAGTAATAGGCGCAAGTACAGGGTAGGCGTGTAAGCAGCCATGAGGCTCTGGGTTATCGTCGGCGTAGTTTGCATTGCCACATACTTGTTTTATTGCGCTTTCGTGGTACTTAGATTGGCCAACGCTTCCGCCTTGGGCTTTTAGTTTATCCATTTCAAAGTGACGCATGTGAAATCCTCGTAATGGCAATGTTGTTATTATTTTTATTGCTGCTTGGCTGTGCACCGCAAAACTCAATACCAATACGTTGTAGCAAGTTTTTGCTTACCGTAGTGCGATAATGGGCGCTGCTGCGTACATCGCTCATGGGTGCAAAGTCATCATTTATAGCGGTAGCGGCATCTATAAATGTGTTTACTTGTAAGGGCTGAGTATTAAGTTTTTGCTCTATGTGCGCTGCGCGTTTGGGTATTGCAGCCATACCGCCCATGGCGCAGCGGGCATTACTAATTAAACCTTGTGCTTGCTCAACAGCCACTACTAAACACACGGTAGATATATCATCTTCGAAGCGTTTTGAAATTTTATGGCACGCAAGCTTTAAAGATTCTGGGCGTTTTGGCACTGTAATTTTGCTAATTACTTCATCGCTTTTAATTACTGTTTTTTTGTAATCAACAAAGTAGTCGGCCACGTTTATAGTGCGTGTGCCTGCTGCGCTTAATAAATCTAGAGTGGCATTAAGTGCAATTAATAATGGGGCTGGATCGCCAATAGGAGAGGCATTTCCTATGCTGCCACCTAAGGTGCCACTGTTACGTACTTGGTTAGAGCCAAGGCGTTCAAACAGCTCCTTAGACTCAGGGTAGTAATTGTAAAAAGCGTCTACGAACTGGCTGTAAGGGAGTGCTGCACCAATATGTAGCTCGCCGTTGTTATCGCTTATTGTGCACAGCTCTTTAGCTTGGCTGAGGGATATTATTACATCGGGCAATAGCATATTTTGGCTAAGCTCAATGGCAAAGTCGGTGCCACCAGCAACCAAGTGTGCATGCGGATATAGTGCCTTTAGTTCAACAAGTTGCTTAGCATTTTGTGGCAAATAGAATTTGCGAGGGCCATTTTTTAAAAATGGAACATCGTCATCATATTGCGTATTAAGTGAAGCTTTAAACTGAGCTGCCATGGCTGAGTAAGGCTCATTTTTGCGCTCATAGCTGTAGGCTTTTTCTACCGCTAGTAAAATAGGGCTGTAGCCAGTACAACGGCACAAGTTACCACCTAAAGCATGAATAGCGGCCTTTTTACCTGGGTAACACGGGTTATTAATATAAAGCGCCAACATGCTCATTATTATACCTGGGGTGCAAAAACCGCATTGCGAACCATGGCACTCTACTAATGCGCGCTGTACTGGGTGTAAGTCATTAAGGGTTGGGTATAGCCCCGTTGTTACAGCTTCTACGGTTACTATGTGTTTTGCGTGTGCATTGCCTAATAAAAGCAGGCAGCTGTTCATGGTTTGGTAGTGCCAAACTGGGTTACCGTTTGAGTTTGTTTTTTCTTCGCCGACTAAAATTGTGCACGCGCCGCAATCGCCTGTAGCACACCCTTCTTTGGTGCCCACTTTCCCTTTTTTGGTGCGTAGCCAGTCCAAAATGGTGAGACTTGGCGAACATTCTTGTACTTCTATTGGCGTGTCATTTAATAAAAACTGAATCACACAGACCCCCTTAACTTTTTTAAAGCCCTGATCTTTAAAGGCTTGGCGTATATTTTTTCTTGTTGTTTTGGTGCTGCTAAGAAAAAAACTTTTTCATCTTGGTAAGTTTATTGCAGATACCATGCCATTGTTGACCGCTTGGTCAGCTAAGTTTCTAGGCTAGCTTATTTAAGCAACAAGCACAAAGAAAGGTTTAAATAATGGACAATAAATACCGCCTTACTATGCAGGGAATGACAAAGCACTACCCCGGATGTATAGCCAACGACGGCGTAACAATAAAAATAAAACATGGTGAGGTACATGCCCTGCTAGGTGAAAACGGCGCAGGTAAAAGCACTTTAATGAAAATGCTTTACGGTGTAGTTAAACCTGACCAAGGGGACATGTTTTTTAATGGCCGAGTAATGAATATAAAAGAACCCGCCGATGCCCGCGAATTAGGCATAGGTATGGTGTTTCAACATTTCTCGTTATTTGAAACCTTAACAGTGGCGCAAAATATAGCGTTAGCGCTGGGCGATTTAGCAGGGCACAGTAGTTCGCTTGCTAGCAGAATTAGTAAAACATCGGCTAGGTACGGGATGCCGCTTGACCCACATAGGCTGGTGTCAACGCTTTCAACAGGCGAGCGCCAACGAGTAGAAATAGTCAGGTGTTTATTATTAGATATTCAGCTACTTATTTTGGATGAGCCTACCTCTGTACTCACTCCTCAAGAAGTAGATGCACTGTTTAAAACGCTGCATTCTTTAAAAAAAGAAGGCTGTTCGGTACTGTTTATTAGTCATAAATTGCATGAAGTTATTGAGCTGTGCGACAGCGCGACTATTTTACGCGGTGGCAAAGTCAGTGGGCATTGCATTCCTAAAAACGAAACCAGTGAGTCAATAGCCCGCTTAATGGTTGGCGATAGCACACCAATAAGTAACCAAACGCGCAGAGCGAAAGGTACAGGTGATTTTTTAACAGTCAGTAATTTATCAACCAATGTGCAAGCGCTATTCGACACGCCACTAAAAAATATTAACTTTGCCGTACAGCAAGGCGAAATAGTGGGTATTGCAGGCGTTGCTGGTAATGGGCAAGAAGAGCTATTAAAAGCGCTCTCGGGTGAGGAAATACAAGCAAATAACAGCGCTATAAAATTTAAAAATACTGTAGTTGATACTTTATGCCCATTAAAAAGGCGCAGGCTCGGGCTTGCCTGTGTACCAGAGGACAGATTAGGGCGCGGCGCAGTACCCGATATGGACCTAGCTCAAAACGCACTCCTTACTAGTTTTGATAGCGGTTTAGTTAAAAGCGGCTTTTTAGTAAAACAAAAAATTAGCCAACTCGCCGATAAAATTATTAAAAAATACAAAGTAAAAACCCCAAGTAACCGCACGCATGCACTAAGCCTTTCAGGTGGTAACTTACAAAAATTTATTATTGGCCGAGAGGTCGAGCAAAACCCACAATTGTTAGTAATGTCGCACCCAACATGGGGGGTAGATATTGGCGCGCAAGTGGCAATTCACGAAGCTATTTTAAAGCTTCGCGACGAAGGCTGTGCGGTGCTGGTTATTTCAGAAGACTTAGACGAGCTCTATAAAATTTGCGACCGTATTGGCGCAATTTGCGATGGCAAACTCTCTCCTATTTTAGATACCGACTGTGTACCGCTTGTGCAATTAGGGCAATGGATGGCGGGTGATTTTAATCACGACCTTAAAAACAACACAACACAAATAACACCGCAAGGAGCGCTTGCATGATAAAGCTTGAACCCCGCGTAGAGCGCTCAAACACATGGAGCTATCTCTCTCCTGTTTTAGCCATATTACTTACATTAATAACAGGTTATGTGGTGTTTGCCTTACTAGGGCACGATCCGCTTAATGCTTTGTATACGTTACTTGTAGCGCCTATTGCTGATTGGTACGGCGTTACAGAGTTATTAGTGATGACCACCCCTATTTTGCTGTGTGCTTATGGATTAGCGCTGTGCTACAGAGCCTCGGTTTGGAATATCGGCGCCGAAGGGCAGCTACTTATTGGCGGCGTATGCGCCAGTGCCGTCGCTGTTAATTTTGTTGATTCTACCAGTGCATTTGCATTACCGCTTACATTACTTGCGGGTATTGCTGGTGGCATGTTGTGGGCAGGCCTTGCTGCATTTATGAAATTACGTTTAAACACCAACGAAATTTTAGTCACCATTATGCTCAATTACATTGCCGTTAATGTGTTGCTGTGGGCAGTGCATGGGCCATTAAAAGACCCTCATGGTTATAACTTTCCTGAAAGCGCGCTCTTTGGCGATAGCACTTTACTGCCGGTGATTTTTGATGGTACTCGGCTTCATTTAGGGCTGGCTTTTGCGCTATTAGCGCTGTGTGCAACATGGGTGTTTATTAGTAAAACCTTTGTGGGCTTTCAAGTTCAAGTACTCGGGCTTGATGCATCTGCTGCCAAAATGGCGGGCTATAAACGCGCCCTTTTAATTGCCGGTGTATTAGTGATTAGTGGCGGGTTAGCAGGGCTTGCGGGAGCTGGCGAAGTGGCTGGGCCTATTGGGCAATTAGTGCCGCAAATATCTCCCGGATATGGTTACGCTGCGATTATTGTAGCCTTTTT